>JBEKGL010000053.1:0-12349 GCA_050012815.1 Thermoguttaceae bacterium | reverse complement strand
TTCGGTCAATTGTTCCCATTGTTGAGTGTAGCGGAACACGCTCTCGACGCACTTGCGTATGAACGGTTCGACGCCGTAGGCCTCGATTTCTTCCTTGGAATGTATGCCCAGTTCCTTGCAGACCTCGACTTCGACTGGCAAGCCGTGCGTATCCCAGCCGGCCTTGCGCTGGCAGAGGTATCCGCGCATGGTCTTGTAGCGGGGAAAAAGATCCTTGATCGCCCTGGTCAGGCAATGGCCCGGATGAGGCAAACCATTGGCCGTGGGCGGTCCTTCGTAAAACACGAACGAGGGTGCACTAGTCCGAATAACCAGGGATTTTTCGTAAATACCCCGATCTTTCCAGAATTGGATAATTTTTTCTTCAAGCTTTGGAAAGGAAACGGAACTGGTTATGGGTTGGAACATGGGATAAATAATAGCCTTCAGCAGTCTGCAATAAGTAATCAGCTTTCAGCCTCAAGCGTTTATCTTTCGGCGTAAGCTTATGAAAACTACAAATAGACCATGCCCGACCGAGTTTTTCAATCGGGGGGTGTCATCGCTTTGGGAAAAAATGTATTATTTTAATCGCATCTACCTTAGAAACCTTGAAGGCAATCCAATTCATTTTGTGGAAAGGAGTTAAAATGAGAACTACATTGGCATTAGTATGTTTCATCTTTTCTATATCGATTGTCCTAGCTGATGACTTGGAAGTAAAAACAAAAAGAGAAAAAATTGAAAATGGAGTTATCATAACCGATACGTACACTCGCAAGAGTGCTATCATCCTTTGGGTACAGAAAACAGACACTCATGATAAAGGCAAGTTTATTATCCAGCGGGTGTATAACAATAACAAGATAGCCTTGGAAATTCTTGAAATGAAGGAAACAGTAGGTGATGGTTTCAGTTTTTTTGTAAAGAGCGGCAATGATTGCGATGTTGGAGCTCATTTCACCCCTGAGGGAAAATTAGACAATGTTACTTTAGGGACGAAAGATGGTATCATTACAGATCACTTCACAGTCACTGATGGGCTTCTCCACCCTATGGAGAGTTCTAAGATAGAGAAGGCTAACAAGATTGGTCAAGACATGAAAAAACTTTTCGCCCCCGAGAATATTGAAAAGAGTACACCTGCCGAATTTGGTAAGCAGGTCGATAAATTAATTGATAAACATAAAAAAGAATAATTGCATAACTAATCGCGACAATCGGTCGCGGCTTTATGAAATTTTAGCTTCGTGAGCGAGAATTCCCAGCACAATGGCCCTGAGTTTGGGCTCCGCGCCGGCGGCAACCTTGAGAATTTCTTGGATACTGGCGGGCTTCAGTGCGTCGGGCAGGCACAGGTCGGTTATCACCGAAAGCCCCAAAACGCGCATGCCGCCGTGGATGGCCACCAAGACTTCCGGCACGGTTGACATGCCCACCGCGTCGGCCCCGATGGTCCGCAGAAAACGGTATTCGGCCCGGGTTTCCAAATTCGGGCCGGTTACGGCGGCGTAAACACCTTTGTGGGCGGCGAAATTCTCCCGCCGGGCGATTTCCAAGGCCGAGTCGATCAGTTCCGGATTGTATGGGCGGCTCATGTCAGGAAAACGCGGGCCGAGCGTATCGTCGTTTACTCCGATCAAAGGATTTCCGAACATCAGGTTGATGTGGTCTTCAATGACCATGATGTCGCCCAGGCGATATTGCGGGTTCAATCCGCCGCAGGCGTTGGATACGATCAGAAGTTCCGCTCCCAGGGCCTTCATCACTCGCACGGGAAAGGTGACTTGCTGATGCGAATATCCTTCGTAGGCATGGAAGCGTCCTTCCATGGCCGCCACCGATAGGCCCTGAAGCCGGCCGCACACCAATTGGCCGGCATGGCCGATTGCCGTGGAGCGTGGAAAGTGGGGAATTGAGGAATAATCGATTTTGGCTTCGGTCTGGATTTGCCCGGCAATGCTGCCTAAACCCGTCCCCAAGATAATTCCCACCCTGGGCGTGCCGGTCCATTGGGAGCGGATGACCTCGGCGGCCTGTACAAGTTGTTGAGATAATTCCTGCATAAGATATTAGGCTCTATAACTGCTCTCCGCCTGGTTCTTCATCTAAATCCGACTCTTTTTCCTCAAAATCTTCTTCGTCCAGATCGTCATCGTCGTCGAATTCTTCCTCAAAGTCGTCGTCGAAATCCTCTTCAAAATCGTCGTCAAAGTCGTCGTCGAAATCGTCGTCGTCGAAGTCGTCGACGTCCTCATCCTCAGCGGCCGACGATGCAATGCAGAAGTTTCTTAGAGGTTCAGCTTGGCATGTCCCCGGGCCTGGCGCGTCGATCCAGGACCGCTGTGTGGAATCGATTTCATGGGTCATGGGTATAATCCTCATTGTGTAGGAGAGCTCCGGCACAAGTCGACGTGCGGCGGCTCCAAGACCAAAACGATAATTGATAAATAAATACGGTGCGTGCCGAATTGTGAATTACGTCAACTATTCTGTCAACGCCCAAACAATACATCTTCAATTACCGACACTGAAAAAGCAATTGCCTGAGCCAAGTGGAATATCACGCCACCATTAAGTGGGGAATTGCGTAAGATAGACATAACATCATGTCTTATATAATGTTACGTTTCTTCAGTAATCGATATATCCGAAGACGCGTCGTGGTGGACGAATGGAATTCTGATTGGATGCACTTCAGTGATTGTACTGCCCGGATCGATACGGAACTGGCGAACGGCGGTTTTTACATTGCCGACTTCTTCCGCTTTAGCTTCTTTTTCCGTTTTGATGCAAGGGGCATTTTGAGTTTCCCGCACTGCCGCGATATATGCCTGGAGTTCAGGATTTGCCGGTTCCAGTTTTTGCCACACGTCAAGCACGGGTTTGGCCGCCCCGGCCTGCCCGTTTGAAAGCAACGCGACCGCCAGCCAGCGCAGACACAACGTGCTGCGGCAGCCCATCAGATAAGCGCTTTGCAGATCGGTCAAAGCGGGCGTCCATTCTTGTTTTGCCGCTTTGCATGCGCCGCGAATGGCCAAGATGAGCGGGTCTTCCCTACTGGAAAGCATTCCGCCTCGTTGTGCCACTTCGATACCCTGTTCGGCATTACCGGTTTTGATATAGGAATTTATGGCCAGGCGCAGTAAGCGGGCCGATTGGGGATGGCGATCCAATGCTTCTTCCAATGCGCGGCGGGCTTCCTCGTCTTTACCCTGCAATTGAAGCGCAATGGACAGGCACGATGCCGACACTTCAGGCAATTCGCAAAGGTGCCAGATCGACGAATTGGTCTGCCCGAATTTGACGGCGGTCTCGAAGGCTCGCGTGGCCAGGTCCAGGCGGTTGTGTATTTGAAAATAGCTCCCGACGGCCAAAAGCAGTTGGAAATCCAAGGGGAAAACTTCCAAGGCGTTCAAACAAACGCGCATTTGCGTGTCGCGAAGATCCGGATCGTAATTGTATCCGGTGAGCAGGCCGTAATAACCTTCCAGCATTTCGGACGAACCCGGATCGGAGAGTTCAATCGCCTTGATGAAAGCCTCCCGGGCGCGATCGTAACTCCCCAAATTGATATATGCTTCGCCTTGGGCCAGGAACAGCCGCGGATTCGGCCCGTGTCCGTCGATCAATTCCAGTTCCACCAGGCCGAGATCGCGATTGGCAAGCCTGGTTTTGCGAACTTGAGAATGTTGCCGGGGATGGCGGGAGATCAGTCCCGGGGCAGTGTCGATTTTCAAACCGGCGGCCTGAATCGAGGGATATAAGGTTTCGCGGAGGCGACCTTCGAATTTCAATCCTGCTTTGGCGGGCAGGAGTCTCGGCTGTGCGATTTGCTCGCCGGCGGTACAGTTGTCGGCCGGGGGGATTTCGACCATGATAAGATAGGCTTTTTGCGGATCGGCGGCGGAGTCGATAAAGTCCCGTATTTTTTTCGCGGCCGGATCGGCGAGTTTTTCACCGGCATCGAGCCAAAGCACCCAATCGCCGCTGACTTTTGAAAGGCAGTCGTTTCGAGCGGCGGAGAAATCGTTTTTCCAAAAACCCTGAAAGACTTTTACCCCCTTTTTTCGGGCCAAAGACATGGTTTCGTCTTCAGAACCGGAATCCCAAACGATAATCTCGTCGGCTATCGCCAGGATACTATCCAGTGTTTCCGCAATGACTTCCTGTTCATTGCGGGCAATAATAGCCACCGACAAACGTGGCCGACCGTTACGGACCTGTTGGGTTTTCATTTTGCCTTCCTTGGCAATGGAGTGGAGGGGCTCAAAAGTGGGAGGAGTTTAGCGTTTTCTCCGCCAAGAAAAAAGAGCATTTTACGAACAAATTCATGAAGAATTTACATTAACTTGTAATCCTAAAAGGATTTGCATAAAATCAACCACTTTGAGGGGGCATAACCGCTCAGAGCATAATAACAGTTATTAACCGACTCAGGAGGCCGGTATTAACCGTATCAGTAGGCCGATATTAGCAAACTCAGGAGGCTGGACATTCCTGTCCGGCTCCAAAAAGACAGGCAAGAATACCTGTCCTCCTGGGAAAAGACAGGCAAGAATGCCTGTCCTCCTGGTTAAATTGTTATTTTGATGCGGTGCATTACCACCCGGCAAACGACAAATATCGGATGGACCCATTCCAGCAAATTTTGAATCGAGATTCCCGGACCGGTGATATCGAAGACCGAATCACGCCGGCCGAGCTCGAGCGGGCAATTCGGACAGCCGATCCCAGGGCCCGTCTTATCTTGCCCAGAATACTCCGCCGGGTCATTAAACAAGATTGCGGCTTGACGGGATTTGCTTTTCGGGTGCCCCATCGGAAGAGCTACGTCATCGATCGGCAGTCGCTGTTAAACATCGTCGCGCCCGAGGAAGTCGGCATTGATGCCGGCGGGATTCTTCCGGATAAACTTATCCTCATCGCCCAGCCTGATCCGCGTAAACTGCTGGAAACTTCCGCCGGGGAGGCATTGGTCCGCTGCTGGAGGCTGCTGTTTCACGCCCGGGTGCATCTGGCGATTCAAGATTGCATTGCCGATAAAAGTCTTAACCCATCGGCGTTACGCGAGCGGATTCGTCGGATTGGAGAAGTGAAATTCGACGAGATACGCGCGGTGCTCGGGCAGGAAGGATTTTTGTTGCCGCCGCGGAATGATCAAAGTATTTATGAAGAATTCGCCGCGGTTTTTTGGGAATTGCGATACTTTGCCTGGAATGAATTGCCGCGTTATTTTCCTTCCCTGGAAGATCTGGATGCGGCGGCGACGGTATTGCGGCAGGATGTCGATGCCCAGTGGCTGTACCTAACCGCGCGGCCTTTAAATGCGCCCGATCCGGTTGACCCTTCGGCCAGCGATGATCTCGATTCATGGATCGGAAGCGGCGACGATGCTTCTTCCCATCCGCCGGCGAAAAAAGAACCGCCTTCGGCGTCGAAATTCCGCAGGCTGATGCGCAAGGCGCGGCGTCCGGAATCGCTGGGCAACGTGGTCGGAGCGGCGATATGCCGCGTCAAGGCGATGCAATGCGCGCCGCCGGATAAAATCGATCGCGCACAACTCGCGGTAAGGGAAGACGTAAATCGCTTGATCTGCCGGCTCGAAGCCGCATTGGAACTTTCCCGCGATGCACCGCGGCCCTGGCAAGGTTCGTTGCGCGGGCTGGTCCAACTTTCCGCCGACGGATATTGGACCTCCGAGGCCCGTTTGCTGTACGATCTGCAAAAAGTATGCATCGACTACGAACGGGAGATTTTTAAGATAGATCTGGTCCGATGGTTGTTTTCCATCGGCCGGCGGCCAATCAAGCGGCCCTTGCCCAACCAGCGCGACGTTCTCGCCTCTCAGCACCTGCGCAGCGCCGAGAGGCGGCTGGCCTCGGTGCGGCTCCCCGAATCGCAACGTAAGCAATTGGCAACATTGATACGCGCCGCCATTGAACGGGTCGAAACGCGGTTGCGCGAGCAATTCCGGCCTAAAATCACCGGTGCGCTGGAAACAGTGGGACTAAAGCCCCGCAATCTGCCCGAGCAGGCAGCGCGGAAAAAAATCGTGGAAGAGTTGCTCGACAGGATTGTGGAACGGGGATTCCTCGCGATGGGCGACCTGCGCGACGCCCTTTCGCGCAACGCCCTGAAACTGCCCGACATCGGCGGCCCGGGCACGTTGATTTTCGGCGATCCGCTGTTGCGGGCCGATCGGCGCCTGGCCGAACTGCTGGAAGGAATCTATCGTCCGGCGCAGTTCTATCTGCGCTGGTTGCAGCAACTCAGTTCCCTGGGCTTCGGTACGCGGATCGGCCGATTCCTTACGCTCAATCTGGTAGTGCCTTTCGGCGGATCTTACTTAATTTACAAGGGACTTAATCACATCGTTGGTTTCTTTCTGAAATATAGTAAAGATATTAATTACTATGAGGATTTTTCCACAATCGTGCTTTTGGGCGTTTTTATCTTTGGGTTGGTCAACGTCAGGTGGTTTCGAAAGTTCGTGGGCCAATCGCTGAAAGACGCATATCATTCCACCAACAAAAACTTTATTACGCCGCTTTGGAACGTAGTTCATTTGCACATTGTACAAGTGATATTAAGCAGCATGATTTTCAGACTATCGATGCGGTTCCTGATCAAACCGGCGATCGGGACTTTCCTGGCTTGGATGGTCTTCCCGCTGGTGGGCGTCAACTGGCGGGTTTCCTTAACCAGCGCGGCGTACATATTTGTGGCCTTCAATGTATTTCTTAACTCGCGCGTGGGGCGCAACATCGAGGAAATGGCCGCCGATTGGGCCGTGCAAACCTGGAATCGCTATGGGATACGCTTCTTCATGGGTTTGTTCTGGCTAGTGATCGATTTATTCAACGTCATTCTGGAAGGCGTTGAACGCCTGATGTACGGCGTCGACGAGTGGCTCCGATTCCGTAGCGGCGAAACCACCGCGACCTTATGCCTTAAAGCCGGCTTGGGCGCCGTCTGGGCCTTTGTGGCTTATATCCTCCGTTTTTGCGTCACCTTGCTGATCGAGCCGCAGATCAATCCCATCAAGCACTTTCCCGTTGTGACCGTGTCGCACAAACTGCTGTTGCCCCTAACAGGCCGCCTGGCCTCGATTTTTGAATCGAGAATGGGCATGGAAAAAGGCTGGGCTTTGACGCTGGCTCCAATTGTGATTATCTCCATTCCCGGCATATTTGGTTTTCTAGTGTGGGAGTTAAAGGAAAATTGGCGCCTGTACGCGGCAAACCGGAAGAAAGGCTTGAGCCCGGTGGTCATCGGCAAACACGGCGAAACCATGCTCCGCCTGCTAAAACCGGGATTTCATTCGGGAACCCTGCCAAAATTGTTCGCCAAGCTGCGGCGGGCGGAACGCAAGGCCCGCTCCGGCGGAAACTGGCGCCCCGTGCGAAAATATCTCCACGCCCTGGATCGCTTCGAGCTGGCGATCCGGCGTTATATCGAACGCGAATTTCTGGCCCTGCTGGCGGAAAGCAAATGCCAGGATGCGAGCGCGATTAAGGCGCGTGAGATTCGCCTGGCCACGAATCGTGTGCAAATTCTGTTCGCCCGCGATAGTTCCGCAAACCATGATTTATGCGTCGCCTTGGAAGTCCACCGCGGTTGGCTTGTGGGCGACGCGGTCAAAGCAGGTTGGACCGATCGATTGCCGGAGCGCCAACGGCAGGCGATTATTTCGGCCATCCTCGGACTGTATAAGACCGCCGGCTTGGAATTGGTCGAGCAGCAAATCGAAGCCGCTTTTTATCCGCGCATAGCCGCCTATGATATTAACCCACGAGGGATATCGGTCTATCCCAACCCAACGCTATGTCATCCTGAGCATAGCGAAGGATCCCCCCAAACCGAGATTTTTTACGATCTTAAGGAAAACAAAACCATCTATCCGGAATTCACCGGCGGAAACTTGCGGACCGTCATGCCCGCCGTGAATTGCTCACAACTAATATTTAGCGAGTTCCAGATAGCATGGGAGCAATGGGTCCGATGGTGGGCAGATTATCAAACAACCCCAGAGCGTTGCCCTGAGCCGCTCGCGCCGTTTCCGGTGTTGCCGGGGGCATGAGCTTAACTAAAGATTTCTTTGACCGGCAACGAAAACTCCGGCAACAGGTCGGCAATGGTGAGCGAGTCGTCGCGGGTAAGGATTTGGATTTCGTGGGGGCGGCGGTGAATGGCAACCGTTTGGGTCTGGGGATCGACGACCAGGACGGCGACCGTGCCGGCATCCAGCCAATCTTGCACTTTGGAATTTACTTCGCTTGCCCGATCGTCGGGTGAAAGAACTTCGACGGCTAAATCAGGCGGGCCTGGAAAGAATTTTTTCTGCCCGCCGGGCGGATCGCGATCGGCGCGGACAAAGGCCACGTCCGGGGCGCGGACGGTATCCGGATTTCGAGCGATTATGAAACCGACTTCGGAGGAAAGCACCCGGCCAGATCCGCGATTCTTCACGAAATTACGTAACGCACATACGATATTTCCGGAAATCCAGCCATGGTCGTAACCTGTTGGCGACATGTAAATCAACTCTCCCCGGATCAATTCGCATGGGCCAATATCGCCAAGTGCAAATAATTGATCCGCCGACATTGTTTTTTCGAGAGTAGCCATAATATTATTTTACAAAATCGAAGTTCAAAATGCAAGCGGTCTCTAATCTCTAACTCCTATTTTCAATTCATCGGAATTGCCCTTCAATTCCGGGGCGTACATGGCCGAGGCACGGGTGGGCAGGGCGCTAAACTTGCCGGGAATTTCGGCCCTCATGCGATATGAAACGCTGTGCTTGCCCCGGGCCAAGGCGCGGGCGAAAAATACCACGCGGTTGTCGCGGAACTCGACGTAAGCGCCTATCGCGTTGCCTGTGTAACCGCTGTGCTGATCGACCGCCTCGAATCCGGCGGGCTTCATGTCCTCGAAGATCAGGTATTCGTAATCGTTCTTGGAGTCGATTTCAAGTTCGATTTCCACCAGGTCGCCGCTTTTTACTTCAGCGCCGCTGGGTAATTCCTGGCGATCGTATTTCTCGACCTTTTCATCGACGGCCTGGCCGCGCGATCCGGATGCCTTGACCGTTTTATCGGCCTTGACCAGTTTGTAATACTTGCGGTTGACCTTTATTTCCAATCCGGCCTTGGTGATAAAATTCTCCAAGGTGAAATTCGTCGCGTAACCGTTGTAGTACAACGGTCCAGTGCCTTTTTTCTTCAGTTCGACCAGGTGTTGGCCCGTGGAAAGTTCTTCACCTTCGAGCACCAGTTTATTATCGAAGGTAAAGAGGTTCTTGGGCGTGATTTCCACGGCCTTTTGCAGTTTGCCGTCGAAATAAACCTCGACGGTCATGCCCGGCTTGTCCTCGCTGCTTGCGCGGAGGAAGTCGGCCATGGCCTCGATGCACAATGCCGTGTCGCGGGTCGAATTCCAGTACGCGGCGTGCTTGCGATTGTTCAAAAGATACTTGACGATCCGCGCTGCCAACTCGCCCTTGGGGTCGGTCTTCGAGAGCAGCTTGAGAAAATAGGCGTGGGCTTCGTATTCGCTGCCGTACCAGCACCACCAATAACCGTCGGGCAGGCGGAGCCAGGCCGTCTGGTTCTCCTCGTCTTGTTGGACGTACTGGCCGATGTTTCGCATGATCATGTCGAGTTTTTCCTTTTCGCCCTGTTTTTCCAAGGCGATTCCGTACATGGCCATCGCGTAAACGGATATTTTCGTGCGGTCGCGGTATAGGAACTCGAGCATATCGGCGTTTTTCACGTCGCCGTCGACAAGCACCATGTAAACAAAGGCGTCGAGGTTGTCGGCCTGATCTTTCCAGCGTAGATTCTCGGGCTTGTCCTTGACGGCCGCATTCTTGAGAAGCTGAATTTGCTCGTCCTGATAATGCGTCAGCCACTGGATGCCGCGTTCCAATACGCCGGGGACCAGGGCCACGTCGTTTTGCCGGGCGATTTGCAGGCCGTGGACCACGTAAGCGGTGGTGTGCGCCGACGAGTGCTCGCCCCAGCCGGAGAACCAGCCCCAGCCGCCGTCGGAAAGCTGCATATTCACAAGCCGGTCAACGCCTTCCTTGACCATGTTGCGGACTTCATCCTCGTCGAACACCGGGTTGCGGTCGTAATGTTTCCATTGCTTGGCACGATCTCGATCTTCTCCGATTTCCTGCGCATTCAGGTTAGACCGTTTTTCTTTTATCTCTTTCAGATTGAGCTTCATGTCCAAAAGGACCTTTTGCGTAATTACCGTAGGCAGAAACCGATTCAGCGTTTGCTCCGTGCAGCCATAAGGGTAATCGACCATATAAGGCAAGGCATCGACCATTGCCCCGGCCAGCGTGGGCGAATATCGCACCTCGAGCCGCGATTGCTTTGGCCGGCGCTGTTCCGGCACGTTAAATGTGAACTTGCCGCTTTCGTCTTTCGGTCGAATGACGCCGGAGTAAGAATCCATTTTCAACATCCCGTGGATATAGCAGGGGAATTTCTGCTCCATGGCGTCCGATTCCTCGTCGGTCATGGCTTTCATACGCACTATGGCCTCGCCTTCGTCGAGCACTTTTACGCGCCAATCTATCCGGGCTTCGGCGTTGGGATCAATCTGGACAGACTGGGTCAAATCGTTCATCGGCTCCAGTGTTTTACCTTCCAGTTCGAGCGACACCTTCACGGCCTTTTTCGCCTTCAGGTAGTTGTGGACAATTGCCGAGAGCACGACCTCGTCGGTCTGCACGAAGAACCGTGGGGCTTCCATGCGGATGATGAGGTCCTTGCGGGTGACTACGTCAGCATACCCTTGGCCGACTTTTGTGCCGTGGCCCATGCCCCAGACCTTGATCCGCCAGGTGGTCAAATTCTCGGGCATGTCGAGCGATACTTCGGCCGTGCCGTCTTTTTCGGTCGTCAGAGCGCCGACCCAAAGCGCCGTATCGGCGAACTTCGTTCTAACGGTCGGCTGAACCAGCGAGGTTTCCGGGGCCTCGGCGGCATTTTCCATCGGCGCCTTGGCGATTTCGGCCATTGCGTCCATGGCCTGTCCACCCTTGGCCATGCCTGCGGCCGGCATGGCAGCGGGCATAGCACTTCTGGCCTCACTTAGTACATTTACCCTTGCGCCACGGTAAACAACTCCGCCTGTTTGCATTCCGTTCCAATTCATTCCGGACTGATCAATCTGCTGGATCCCTCCTACATCGTCGGCCGCCGCGCCGCCGAATATGCCCAAATCGGCCATGCCTTTGGCATTGGGCGGAACCATTGCTTGGAACAATCGGGCCAGGCTGTTTTCGTTATTGTTGGCGGAATGGTGGCGTCGCCACTTCCAGAAAAATTCCTTGATGTCCGGCACGTTCGAGCCGCCGGAAATATATTCCAGCGATTTATCGTATATCGCCACTACCGTTGAGCCGACAAACGGCTTGCCGCTTAAATCGGTGAGTTTGATTTTTACTTTCGCCTTTTCGCCCGGCTTGTACGCCTCGGCCGATGGCTTTATTTCGACGTTCAATATGCGCTTTTCCGGCGGGACAACGATTTCTTTAACCTCATTGTTTACCCGGCCGTCGGCAACGGCCACGGCCTCGATAAAGAAGTTGGGCATGTCCTTTTTCGCCACGGCCACGTCGTAAACTGCGCTCTTGCCGTCCAGGCGGAGAACTTTCGGGGGCAGATAAATGCCGTTCGCCGGCCGCAGGAACAACAGCACCGTGCCGCCGATGCGATCGGTGTTGATCTGCAATTTGACGGTTTCGCCCGGCGCGTATTCGCGCTTGTCCGGAATAAGTTCCAGGCGGTTGAAGCGGAATTGCGCGGCATCGACGCCTTCGCCGATGATTGTGAATATGTAGCCGCCTTCGATGGTTTTCGCGGTCCCCTCTCCCTTTGGGAGAGGGTTAGGGTGAGGGCCGGCAGCGGTTGAATCTTGCGCTGCCCTCACCCCCAGCCCCTCTCCCAAAGGGCGAGGGGAGGCTGTCAGTTTATACGAAAGCCGATACTGTCCCGCCTGCCCGGCGGTAATCTGCTGGTGGACCTGGCCTTGTTCGTTCGTATCGATCTGCCAGGTTTGCACCGGCGTTTCCACCGGCTTACCTTCTTTTTCATAACTGATTTTCAGCAGAGTGAGTTCGCCTTTGCCCTGGACTGGTTTGCCGTCGATGGTTCGGGCGTTAAAATGGGCTTGGATGGTGTCTCCCACGCGATAATATCCGCGATCGATCCAGGCGTAAACGCTAAACGGCTTGCGCGCGACCAGAACATTACCGGTGCCCACGATAGTGCGGCGCGACTCATCGACTACTTCGGCGGTGATCGAGTATTTATGGTCCTCGTCCGGATGAATGGCTTTGGCCACGGCG
>JBEKGL010000052.1:0-18163 GCA_050012815.1 Thermoguttaceae bacterium | reverse complement strand
CCTGGAATCGGCGCGGTGATGCTGGTGAATTCCAGGTTTAATTCACAGTCGCGCACGGCGGCGCCGGCGGCCTGCAATTGAGCCTCGGCCATATCCTTGGCGGCGATCTGCTGATCGTATTCCTCGCGGCTGATGGCCCCGGAGGGGAGAAGCTTTTCGGATCGGGCGAGGTCGGCCTTGCTTTTGACTAAAAGCGCCTGGCAGCGAGCCACATCGGCTTGGGCCTTGTCCAAAGCGGCTTTGTACGGCCGAGGGTCGATTTCCACCAATAGATCGTCTTTTTTAACTACCTGCCCGTCGGTGAAACATATCTTCACGATGTAGCCGCTGACCTGGGCACGGACTTCGACTTCCTCGACTGCCTCGGTTCGGCCGTGGAACTGCGGAAAGTAGTCGATGACCTTCTGTGCGAGGGGCTTGCAGACCGTGACCTCCGGCGGGGGCAACTCGGCCAGGGCGGGCGGTTTATTTGCGCATCCGGCGGCGGCCATCGGCAAAACGGCCAAGACACCCCATGCGAAGCGGCTATGGATATTCATATAGTCCTCGAATGTATACAGCTTGTAACTTACTCCCTTGTTCCCACGCGGAGCGTGGGAATAAGGAATCCAATGATTTCGTGAAATTCTATGCAAAGGTACCATGCAAAGGCAATCGCGTAAGGCGAATAAAGCCTTGGCCGATCACGTAAGGCAAAAAAGCCACGACCGGCGGCATTATCGGTTTTTTCTGTATTTCGCTCCTGTCCGTTGCAACCGTAACCGTCCCTATTTCATGCCGCAAGCGGCATGGGGTCGGAGTCGAAGGCCGCCCTAACAGGCGTTCACGGCGTTTTCGTTTAACATAAACGCCGTTGTTTCGCCGAGTTGAGTTTTAGGAGGAATAATAACTGTGAGATCGACGCTCCGCAACGAACAGATATGGCTAGCCGTGGGATCGCTTATGATTATAGCGGCCGTAGCCTTGGCCGCCGGCTTGGTATATACGAAGGTCGTACTGGTTCCTTTTGTGTTGGCGGTGTTTTTGAGCACGGTGGTCGTACCGCTGGTCGATTTTCTGGTTCTCCGCTGCAAGATCCCTCAATCCTTGGCGATAGTGCTGGCCTTGGTTTTGATAGTCGTATTCCTCAGCGTTTTCTGCATGTTTTTGATCGGGGCGGTCGAGGCCATCGTCACTACTGTAGGAGAATACACCAGAAATTTCAAAGATACAGTGGAAGGATATACCAAAAGTTTCAAGGATTCAACCGCTCATATAAAATGGTTGAAAGAATGGAACGATAAAAAAGATTACGATAAAATTTTAAGTGTCGTGGAAGAGCGACTGCCGGCCGTCATCACACAGGCCGTGGGCACGGGCACGGTTTTGATCGCCAGTTTGATCGCCAACGGATTTTTAATCACGTTCTTCGTTATTTTTTTGCTGGCCGGGCGAGATTCCCGTCGGAAGAAGGCCGGACTGCTTAAAGAAATTGAAAGCGCGGTGCGCCGTTACATCATCACGAAATTCGCTATTTCCGCCGTAAGCGGCTTGCTCGTTTGGCTGATACTCAACGTGCTGGGACTGCGGATGGCATCTGTCTTCGGATTGTTGGCCTTCCTGTTGAACTTCATTCCCAACGTCGGATCGATAATCGCCACTTTGCTGCCGTTGCCGATGGCCGTGGCGCAATTCGACAGTGTTTGGCCCATTATCGGCGTGGTGGCGGTTCCCGGGACCCTGCAATTGGTGATCGGCAACGCGGTCGAGCCGAAATTATTGGGTCGCGGATTGGAACTGCACCCGGTCACCATACTGTTGGCCTTGGCGTTTTGGGGGCTTTTATGGGGTTACATAGGCATGGTGCTGGCCGTGCCGATAACGGCCATAATTCGCATTATCTTGATCCGCTATGACACTACCCGGGCGATGGGAAATTTATTGGGTGGAAAACTGCCCGGCTAGGATATTGCCCTATGAATACTAATTCCAAGATCGTGGAAATTGCCTGTCTGGGCGAGGCGGCGTTGCCTTCGCCTTTGCGCCGCACCAGCCAGCCTGGCGACGGGAAGGCGAAATTCGTGCCTGAGCGGCGCTATGTTCGCCATCCGGTGGAGATCGCCGCCGATGGGCCGCCGGAAACGGAAATTTGGTTCGAGAAGGCCGGCGCCCGGGAAAAGATTTTTTTCGATCCTAAGCACACCAAGGCGGCAATTGTCACCTGCGGCGGAATATCCCCCGGACTGAACGACGTGATTCGTTCGTTGTTTATAGAATTGTACATGAACTACGGGGTGAAGAATATCTTGGGCATACGGCATGGATATTTGGGTCTGAATGCGCAAGCCGGAGAGCCGCCGCTTTTGTTGAGCATGGAAATAGTCGAGGATATTCATCGGGAAGGAGGCACCATTCTGGGCACCTCGCGCGGGCCGCAGGAACCGGCGGTAATGGTCGATTTCCTGCAAAAACTGCGAATCAACGTGCTTTTTTGCATCGGCGGAGACGGCACGCAACGAGGCGCCCATCGGATCTATGAGGAGTGCTCGCGGCGGGGAGCGAAAATAGCAATCGTGGGCATTCCAAAGACCATCGACAACGACATTCAATATTGCTCGCGCTCGTTCGGATTGGTCAGCGCCGTGGAACAGGCTGAAAAGGTGATCGACTGCGCCCACGTGGAGGCGAAAGGGGCGGTCAACGGCATCGGGTTGGTGAAGGTCATGGGCCGCGACGCCGGATTTATCGCTGCAAACGCCACGCTGGCCAGCCAGGACGTCAACTTCACTTTGATCCCTGAAGTGCCCTTTGCGCTTTACGGCGAAAAAGGGTTTTTAAACGTCCTACGCCAGCGGATGCTCTTGCGAAAACACGCGGTGATAGTGGTGGCCGAAGGGGCCGGCCAAGATCTGCTAGCCGTCGAGAAAGTGGAACGCGACGCCTCGGGCAATGTAAAGTATGGCGATATCGGAGTGTTTTTGAAACAGGAAATCAATCGCTTCTTTGCACAGCAAGGCCCGAACATCGACCTGAAATACATCGACCCGAGTTACATCATCCGCAGCGTGCCGGCCAATTGCGACGACAGTATTCTATGCGATCAATACGCTAGGCAAGCCGTGCACGCCGTCATGGCCGGCAAGACCGACGTGCTTATAGGATACCAGTGCAACACGTTCGTGCATTTGCCGATTTCGCTGGCCACGGCCGAAAAACGGCGCGTTGAGGTGGAAGGGGAATTGTGGACGTCGGTCTTGGCCGCCACCGGGCAACCGCGGTTTTTTGAATAAGGCCGGGGAGCCGATCCGGGGTTTGGATTTATAGTATCGCCTTGTTGGGGCCACAGTTGTACTGTCGCCCCCGCATAAATCGAGCATGGATGCGGCAGTACAAATGCCGCACCAAGGGGATAAGCAATTTTAAGACCCCCTCAGCTATATATCGCCTTGCTTACCGTCAATAATGGGGGTGTGAAATCAAATGAAAGTCAATATGTCATTTTGTCCCGGTCTTTTCATGTTGAAATAAACCAAATGGCAACTACACAAGTGAAGAACAAAAAGTATATAATGTTATGGCGTTAGAAATCGCTTGTTTCATTAATCGAAGGAGTAGAACATGAAAACCTATCTATACAAGCTGAAGATATTTGTGTTTGTGCTGCCGGCCGTGTTGGCGGCGGCTTTGTGTTTAGCGCAAGGCTTTTATGGCGGTTACGGCGGATATTCTCCATACATCAATAACCAGGCCACCACGGTCGGGCAAAGCTATGCTTATGGAATGAGCGACGTTATCCGTTCCAAAGGGTCTGCTAATCTGATGAATTCGCAGGCAGCTATAAACGCCACCGAAGCGCAGAAAAATGAAATACAAAACCATGAGCAATACGCCAGCACTTATTTTAAAATGCAGAAGGAAAACCGGGCGGCAGTGGCCGAGGAACGCGGCCCACGACCGACCGCCGAGGACCTGGTCCGCTATGCCCAGATGGGCAAACCCAAGCCGCTTGGCCCGGATCAATTGGACGTTGTGACCGGAAAAATATACTGGCCGGCGGCGCTGCGAACCGATCAATTCGCGTCCAACCGCGTCGTATTGGATGAAGTGTTCGCCAAGCGGGCAAAATACGGCGATATTTCGATGGATGATCTGATGAAAATCCAGGACGAAACCAATAAAATGATAAACCTACTCAATAAGCAAATACGCGATATTCCGCCAATGATATACACTTCGACGAAACAATTTCTGTCGAGTCTGGCCTACCAAGTCAATCTTGTCGCCAGTTGAGAATAAACACTAACAAATACAAAATATCGAATCAAATCGAATGGAGAAAACCATGCGAATCTGGATTATAATAGGGGGAATTTTTGTATTGTGCCTGTCCGCGGTCGTTAGCCGGGCGGCGGAACCATCGACGGCCGATCTTATCGCGGGATTGAAAACGGCCGATGAATCGGCGCGTTTGGCGGCCATCGATGGCTTGGGCCAAAAAGGCGACAAGGCCGCTGATGCCGTGCCCGCGCTTACGGCCCTGCTCAAAGATCGTTCGCCGGCCGTGCGGGCTCACGCGGCCAGATCGCTGGGCGAAATCGGGGCAAAGGCCAGGCCGGCCGTGTCCGAATTGGTATTGCTTATCTCCGACACGGATGAAACGGTGCGGCGGATGGCCGTCGGCGCCATTGGGAAGATTCGTCCCGGTCCGCAAGTGGGCGTCCCCCTGTTCGTGAAGGTGATGGAAGACAAGGACCCGGCCGTAAAAATCCGTGCCATGCGCGCCCTGGCCGCCTCCGGCAAGGAAGCCGTGCCGTTTTTAATCCAGGCTTTGAAGGACGAAAAGGCGGCTTATTGGGCTTGTTTGGTGTTGAATCAGATTGGTCCCGGGGCCCAAGATGCGGTTCCGGCGCTGATTGTGCTGCTTAACGATAAACGGCCCCAAGTCCGCCGGGAAGCCATGCTGACACTGGCCGAAATCGGCAAACCGGCGGGGCCGGCCGTTCCACAACTTGTCAAAGCGTTAGACGATGAACTCGACCGGTTGCCGGCCGTCTATGCCATAGGCCGGATCGGCGTTGCGGCGGGCGAAGGCGAGAAGAAAATTCGCGAGTATGTGAACTCTTCGGACAAGTTTCTTAGCACAGTGAGCATTTGGACCCTGGCTCGATTGCACCCGGAAGACAAGCAACTTGTAACCGAGGCCACGGGGCGGTTGTTCGAGGGATTGAAGTCGGATGATCCGGCGGTCAACAAGGCGTCGGCCAAGGCCCTGGCCGAGCTTCGGCCCGGTCCGGAAATTGCTTTGCCGATAATGGAAAAAGCCTTTGCAAACGCGGACGAGAAAGTCGTCCACGGGGCGTTGGATGCTTTGGCCGGATTGGGCCCGGCGGCCGTGCCGAAATTGATAGAGGCATTGAAGCATGAAAACATTAGGCCATACGTGGTATATATGTTAGGCCAGTACGGACCGGCGGCAAAACCGGCGGTCGAAGCGCTGACCAAATTAATCGAGGATAAAAATCTCGACGTCCAACATGAGACATTAATTGCTTTGGCAAAAATCGGACCGCAAGCCAAAGCCGCCGTGCCGGCATTGGTAAAAACGTTGCAGAGGAACATACGCGCTGGGAAGCATCGGTCCGGATGCGAAGGAAGCCGCGGCGGCCATTGCCAAGAACTTGGACAACGAAGACGAAACGCTAGCCATGCTCAGCGCCTGGGCGCTGGCGAACATTCAACCGCAAGACGGCAAAACGGCCGAAAAAGTCGTGCCGATTTTGATCCGCGGACTGGCCAATCCGGACGCGAAGTTCCGCCGCGGGGCGGCCGAGGCGTTGAAAAAATTCGGACCGCTGGCAAGATCGGCCGCGCCGGCGTTGCGCAGCGCCGCGCAAGACGGCGATGAAACGGTCCGCAAAATGTCGGCGGAGGCCTTAAAGGCCATCGGCGGATAAAAGCCCATTCCAAAAGCTTCTCTCATTCTGGGAGAAGGTGAGGGTACAATTCGTTGGGGCGGCAGTTGTATTGCCACCCCAACGCTTGATCGCTTTGACAATCTGAGCCTAAATAGCCGGCAAAGAAATTGGCTTTCTGCAACAAAAACCAGCAATTTATTGGATCTCAGATAATAAATGCCGTGTTTTCGCCTCAGAGCCGGGGCGACACGCCCCGGCTCTGATTTCTCGCACAACATTCATTTTCTGACTCTCAATAGTTTAACGAATTGTGGTTTTTGTATCTGTTTTGTCGTTTGCAGCCCCGAAGGGGCGAACACAGGGCCTTCGGCCTAAAAAAATACCGTAATTCCAAGCGTTTTCTCGTGCAATGAGAATGCAAACGGCAAATATTTCATCAATTTTGTTTATCATAAATGATATTATTGTTATAATGAATTGTCCTATAAGTAATTCAGTGAGCCTATACTGCAACAAGATGTTCTAGTTTGCTTGAGAATAAATAATATCATGCCAGTGAAGAAAATCGCAGGGCAAATTCTTGTATGGTGTTGTGTTTTGGCGTTGACCGCGGTTTTCGTACAATCCGTCCGGGCCGCGCCGCCGTCGGGCACCACTTGGGGATTGCTCTATGCCGACGAGTTCGGCGGCAGCAGCGTGGATACGCAAAAATGGGTCACGCAATATCCCTGGGGACCGACGCATAATGCTGGTAATGACGCCTATATATTGGCGCAAAATCTCAGCGTGGCCAACGGCGTGTTGACCGAAACGGCCAAACGCGAAACCGCTCCCGACGGCAAGGCCTTCACTTCTGGTACAATTTCAACCGGCTACAACTTTTTAAACTATTCTTATGGATACGCCGAGGCGCGGATTAAGCTTCCTTCTCGGATCGGCTCTTTTCCGGCGTTTTGGGGATTGTACACCGGCTGGCCGCCGGAAGCCGACATCATGGAGTACCCCATATTTACCAGTGGTATGAACTATAATAAATACAACATAGCCTACCACTACACGAATACCAGCGGCAACGCCGCATCTTATGGTCCCGGCTTGATGGATGCCGGCGCCGGCAGTCTGGCGAACACTTGGCATACTTACGGCATGGAATGGACATCAAGTTATATTAAATTCTATTTCGACGGCACACTGAAGAGTACTATCACGGACACCACCGCCATCGCCCAAATGTCAAGCATGTATCTGATTCTCAACTATGCCGTCGGCAATTGGGCGGGAGTGCCCGACACTACGCAATGGCCCGTTGGCGCCACCGATACGACCCAAGTCGATTGGGTTCGCGTTTGGAAAAACACCAGCGGTTATTCATCCGCGACCTCCTGGACTCTGGCGGGTAACGGATCGTGGGATACTTCCTCGAATTGGTCTTCCGGCTCGCCGCAGATATGCACGCAAACGGCCACCTTCGGCTCGGTCGGCGCGAGCAACGTGACGATCGATTGGGGCAATTCCCGCACCGTGGGCGGACTGGTCCTTAACTCGTCGGTAAATTACACCCTGGGCAGCGGCAACGGCAACAATAGCATTATGTTGACCAGCGCCACTCCTATAACCAGCGACCAGCCTAACACCAATACGGTGCTAATCGACGCCAGCAGCGCCACGGGCAGCAGCCCGAATGTCATCAATTCCCGTCTGGAATTGTACAACAACGTCACAATACGTTCGCCCAATAAACCGCTGACCATAAACGGCCCAATTACCGGCCTTGGCTCTTTGCGCATCGACTCGGGCCAGATCACCTTAAACAACTCGGCCACCTACAGCGGCTCGACCACCATCGCCGGCGGTACCTTGAAACTCGGCGCATCGCCGATCACGGCCGCACATCGCTGGAGTTTCAACAACAACTTGGTCGATTCCGTGGGTGGCAGCAACGCTACTATAGTCGATGTGGGCGCGAACAATGTCACACTTTCGTCCACGCAGGCCACGCTTGCCGGTGGCACAAGTACTACATCTGACTACATTCACCTTGGCTCGAACCTGCTGCCGAACACCAATACGCCGGTAGCCATCGAATTATGGGCCACGCCGAAAAGCATTCAAAACTGGAGCCGTATATTCGACTTCGGCTCCAGCACGTCCGAGAATCTATTAATGAGTTGGACGCAAGGCACCAATCAGTATTCGGACCGGGTGGAATGGAAAGACGCTGCCACTAACACATCGGATAATTCTAACGAGCCGTATAATCTAAACACCGAATATCATATTGTTATGGTTATGCGCCCCATGGGCAGTTCTACGGAGGTCACGTGGTATGCCGCTCCTGCTGGCAGCGCCAACCTTGGCCCAGCCAAAGGGTCCTTCGTCACTAGCAACAACCTAGTAAATTTTATAAATAGCGAAGACAACCTCGGCCGCTCCTCCTATTCGGGAGATAACACGGCGAATGCCAGTTACAACGAAGTTCGTTTTTGGACCGGGCCGATCAACTCGACGATTCTGGAAATCCTGCACGATGCCGGTCCCGACGCCAATCTAAACTCCTTGAATATAGGCATGGCGGGCGGCGAGCTTCCTTCAACAACTGCCGTGAGTATAACCGGCAGCGGAGCAACGCTGGATCTGAACGGCATCAGCCAGACGATAGGTTCGCTGTCAGGCGTGACCGGCAGTACCGTGCTGTTAGGCTCCGGCACGCTTACCCTCGGTGGCATCGGAACGTCCACGACCTTCTCCGGCAACATCTCCGGAACCGGCGGCTTAATCAAGAATGGCGGCGGCACGTTCACGATTGCGGGCACAAATACCTATGGCGGCACGACCTCGATCAACAACGGCGTTTTAAAAGGCGGCGCGGTTAACGTTCTTCCCAACGGCCCCGGAAAGGGCAACGTCTCGATCGCCTCCGGAGCAAAGCTCGACTTGGGCGGTTTCAACCAAACCATCAATGGACTTTCGGGAAACGGCACGGTCGATAACTCCATCGCCGGCTATCCTGTTCTGACAGTGGGGGCAAACGACGCTAATTCGACGTTCAACGGAGTCATCCAAAACACGGTTGGCAGCATCGCGCTGGTTAAAACCGGCACAGGCACAATCACTATTGCCGGGGCGAACACTTACTCCGGCACAACCTCAGTCTCTGGAGGCGTGTTGGCACTGCATAATGCATCAGCCTTGGGTGCAACTACGGCCGGCACCTCGGTGGAAAACGGCGCCGGTTTACTGATCGATCAATCCTTGAATATCGGCAACGAATTGCTTTCCTTAAACGGCGAGGGTGGCGGCAACGGAGCGTTGCATATCGGCGGAATCAGCGTGGTGAACTACGGCGGTGCGATTAGCCTGGTGGATAATACCTCGATTAAAGTCGATGCCGGTTCCACACTCAACTTGACAAACGCGTTGGGCATAAGCGGATTAAATAAGAATTTGACATTCATCACCGATGCCGGAGCAACCGCGGCATTAAGCGGCAGCTTGGATCTGGGAACCGGCGACTTGACAAAAAACAGCAGCGGTGCTTTGATCCTCAACGGAGACGTACTCTCAGTTGGTTTAACGTCCATTGCAGGCGGTTCATTGCAGGTCAATTCCTTGTCGGCCGTCATGCATGATATTACCGGCGGCGCATTGATCGTGGGCGACGGCTCGACTGCCGCTCGATTGATTGCCGATTCCATCGCCGTCGAAACGCTGACTGTATCCGCCGGCGCTACATTAACTATTAGCTCAATTCCCGGCGGTCCCATGTCTGATCCCATGCTACCGGTGCCGGAACCCTCGACCTGGGTCTTGATCCTGTTTGCATCCGTAGGAGCCTTATTGATCGGCCAACGCCGTATTTGAGAATCATTATCATTCTTCCGACCAACCCTGCGCGCCGATCAGGGGAACGAATCGGCAGCCCGTCAGAAGAGTCGTCTTGGCAGTGCCCGACACTTTCCTTATCGCATGAAGAACCTGGTGTTCGTGGCCGCCGATGGGAATAATAATCAACCCTCCTTCACGAAGTTGATCGAACAAGGCCGGCGGGCATTGGGCGGCCATGGCAGTGACCATGATGCGATCGTAAGGCGCATGCTCCGGCCAACCAAGCGATCCGTCGCCGACAAAGAAATGCACGTTTTTATATCCCAACTCCTGGAGTATTTTAGCGGCCTGTTGCGATAGCAAGGCATGACGTTCGATACTGACGACCTCGGCGGCCAATTCGGCGAGAACGGCGGTCTGATATCCGCTTCCGCTGCCGATTTCCAACACCTTTTCCGTCCCCGAAAGCTCCATCGCCTCGGTCATCAGCGCGACCATATACGGCTGGCTTATGGTTTGACCGCAGTCAATGCTCAACGCACGGTCGGCATAAGCCTCGATGAGCGACTCGGGCGGAACGAACCGTTCGCGGGGAACTTTGCCCATGGCCGCCAGCACGCGCTCGGCCGTAATGCCCCGACCGCTCAACTGGCGGCGAAGCATGTTATTTTTACCTGAATGCAAATCGGCATGGGTCATCTTGAGCGTCCAATATTACCTCCTTATTACAGGGGGTTTGATTGTAATATTAGCTAGGTATTGATACAATCATACTCTAATCAAGGCCGGAAAAGAACATGGTATTTTGCTTTAATATCTATGTTCAACTTTACTACATCTCTTTTCTACACGGGGATCTCAATTATGAAAACACTATCACTCAATTTTGTAGTCTTATTTTTTATATCGGGAATAATCCTTATTGGCGGGCCGCACCATATCTTGTCTGCCCCTTTATATTGGGTCGGCAATCCTGGAGGTGGAGGCACCTGGGATACGACAACTAAGAATTGGTGGGACGGCACTAAATTCTGTGCTTGGAACAACACAAATATAGATGACGCCCTTTTTCAAACCGACGGCGGTTATATATCGCTCGATACTTCTATCGTCGCGCACAATCTCACGTTTAGCGCCAACAATTATTATCTTTATGGGAATAACCTCACCTTGTCTGGAACCGCGCCTACTATTTCAACTGATGCCGACATAGTCGCCACGATAGCTTTAACGATTTCCGGTTCCAACGGGTTGATCAAGAACGGCGCAGGCACTTTGAACCTTTACTATCCTAATGATTACACAGGCGCTACAAAAGTCTCGGCCGGGGTTTTAGACCTTGGCTACGATCAGGCTCTGCCGGGTGGAACAAACACAACGGGAGGCACAAGTAATTTAAACATTGCCGGCGGAGTCGTCTCATTCGATTATTATAGTTATCCTTATACTTTTTCTCGCGGTTTAGGAACCGGTCCCAGCCAAGTTCAGTTTACGGCATCTGGCGGATTTTACGCTAATTACACATCATGGATTATCAACTTTGGCGGAACCGCTGCTCCGCTTATATGGGGCAGCGGGGGTTTTGTACCCGATGGCGAAACCTTGATCCTTGGTTCGGCTAATAATTCCACAATTGATTTCCAAAACCCAATTTATCTTGGCAGTGCAAACCGTACAGTGAATGTGACTTCTGGTACTGCAATTCTTAGCGGCTCACTTGTTGGAAGCGGCGGTTTGAGAAAAACAGGTACAGGCGTGCTATCGTTGACCAATTATAATTTTTACACCGGCTCAACTGTCGTAGCAGAAGGCACTTTACGCCTTAGCCATACTTATGCTTTGCCGGGCGGCATTGATGCAACGGGAGGGTGGGATAATTTGAATATTGCCGGCGGAATCGTTGAATTTGGCTCTTATTCCACTATTTTTAGCCGGCCATTGGGCACCGGATCAGGCCAAGTTCAGTTTACTGGTTCCGGCGGTTTTAGCGCCTATGGCAACGACATTGCCGTTAATCTCGGCGGTGCATCGGATGCAGTTACTTGGGGCAGCGGCAGTTTTGTGCCCAACGGGGCCGCTTTAATTCTTAGCTCAACAGGCGCAACAGGGACGATCGATTTTCAGAATCCCATTAATCTTGGTAATGCCGTCCGTACTTTTCAAATCGAAAATGGATCATCAGATGTCGATGCTAAAATAAGTAATATAGTTGGCGGAAACGGTGGACTTAGAAAAACCGGCGAAGGAACCCTTGAACTTACCAACGCCAATACATACCACAATGAAACGCAACTTGTCGCTGGAGTGCTACGCCTCAGCCATCCGAATGCACTGCCCGGTGGCTTGGGAGCGACCGGAGGTTTAAGCAACCTAAATCTCAACGGCGGCGCATTGGAATGGACCGGCGATTTGTTGCGCGGCTTGGGAACGGGCCCCAGTCAACTCCAATTCGCGGGTTCCTGTATATTACGTCCGCTGGGAACCAGTTGCATCATCAATTTTGGCGGAGCTTCGCAAACAGTTTACTGGAACAGCGGTGGTTTTATCCCTGACGGAATTGCGTTTATACTGGATACCACTCACGCGGCGATTGAGTTCCAGAATCCCATCAACTTGAACAATTCATCCCCTATCATCGAAGTTGTCGGCGATTCCGTACTAAACTCCGTAAAACTGAAGGGCACAATTAGCGGTAACGGGGGACTGATAAAAACCGGTTTAGGTACTCTGGAACTCGCTGCCGCCAATTCCTACTCCGGCGAGACGAAAGTTTTCAGCGGTGTTTTACGCCTGAGCCATACAAACGCCCTGCCGGGCGGGTGCGGCGCCACCGGCGGTACAAGTAACCTGAATATTGACGGCGGCATTATCGAATTGGCCGCCGGCGATTTTTTCCGCCCGCTAGGCACGGGTCCAAATCAAGTGCAACTTCATAGCGGCGCTTTTGTCGCACAGGGTGCCAACCGTATCGTAAACTTTGGCGGCGCTTCTTCCCAAGTGATATGGGGTTCAGCCAGTTTTCTGGATACGAATGAGAATCTTGTCCTCAGTTCGAGTAATTCCAATGCCACACTCGATTTTCAAAATCCCATCGACTTGGGCTCTTCGGGCCGAGTGGTTAATGTCGCTCATGGTTCCGCAATGGTGGATGCCAAGCTCAGTGGAAGCATTAGCGGCAGTGGAAGCCTGGAAAAGGCCGGCAGTGGGGTATTGGAACTCACGGCGGCAAATACTTACAACGGATATACCGATGTCTGGGAGGGCGTTTTGAGGCTAAGTCACTCCCATGCCATACCGGGAGGCATCGGCACAACCGGCGGCACAAGTAATCTGATATTAAACGGCGGAGTGATTGAATTGGCGAGCGATAATTTTTCCCGTTCAATCGGCACTGGACCGGATCAAGTCCAATTAACTTCCGGCTCCGGATTCAGTGCGGCCGGTGCAGACCGCATTGTCAATTTCGGCGGTGCTTCCGCGCCATTCACTTTAGGCTATTATTCCTCAATGATGGAACTCAGACTGAGTTCTCCTTCAGCCGACGCCATGGTGGACGTGCAAAATCCCATTGTTTTACAGTATTATTATTGGTGGAATGGGCCAAGTGTATGGGTAGATAACGGCTTAGCCCCGGTCGATGCGAAACTCAGCGGAGGCGTAAGTGGCGAGTGTAGTTTTACCAAATCTGGGGAGGGCAATTTGGAACTCACCGCTGCAAGCACCTATACGGGCAATACCTATATATACGGCGGCGTTTTACGGCTCAGTCATCCACAAGCAATTCCGGGCGGCATCGGCGCAACTGGAGGCACAAGCACTATATATTTATACGGCGGCGTACTTGAATTGGCCTCGAATAATTTTTATCGCTCGCTCGGCAGCGGTGCGGATCAGCTATATTTCAATTCTTATTCCTCGGGCGGAGTAGGAGGAGGGTTTAGCGCCTACGGAGCGAACCGCATCGTCAATTTCGGCGGAGCCTCAGCGGCGATTACTTGGGATTACTATTCTTTTGTTGGTCATAACGATTTAATATTGTGTTCTACATCCGCCAATGCAACGCTGGATTTTCAAAATCCCATCATCTTAAACGATTCTTTCAATCATTCGGTCAGTGTTGAAAACGGTTCCGCGGCAGTGGATGCAAAACTCAGCGGTGTGTTGAGCGGATATGGCAGCTTCGAAAAGAAAGGGGCTGGAACCCTGGTGTTCGCCGCGCCAAATACCTACTCCGGCCAGACCATGGTCTCCGGCGGCGTCTTGGAATTCGACGCCGGAATCGGCGACGGCGGAACGCAATACATCGACGTGCAATCCGGTAAGGTGATTTTCAACAATGTTAGCATCGATAACGCTTCACTAACAATCAACACCGCCGCCGATGCAATGTTTCAAATCGCCAGCGGGACGCACGTTGTGGGTATCATCCAAGGCGACGGCACAACAGAAGTGGATGCACGCGCTTCCTTGACTGCCACCAGTATCTGGCAAAATACCTTGACCATTGCCAGCGGCGGTACAATCGTCATTCAAGCGATTTCCGGCGGTCCTCTGTCTGATCTAGTGCAACCTGTGCCGGAACCATCAATTTGGATTCTATTATTATTCGCATTGCTGGGCACTTTGTTGATAAAACGACGGCATATTTCCAATCTATTCTTCTAAGGAACTCTAAAAATACTCCCCTCGCCCGCTCACGGGAGAGGGGCCGGGGGTGAGGGTGGCTGGGTATTGTTAGAGTCCCTAAAACTTTGCCCGCCAATCGACCAGGTGCAGTTCCACGTTCTGCCGGCCGCGGAAGGTGTTGATCACCGGGCGGAAAGCGATGTCGATCGGGCCGTCGAGCACCGCCAATTCGTCGATCCAATCGCCGCCGCCGAAGGCCACTGCGCGAAATGTTACGCCGTATTGCGTGAGTTTCAGCGCCAGATGATGACCGCCCGTGCCGATCGTCCGCGGCGGTTCGGCCAGGGTGACGTCGCTGGTGCACAGCAGTGGCCGGGCGTTCGATTGGCCGAAGGGAGCCAAACGCTCGATTTGCTGGACTGCCTGGAGCGTGAACGCGCTTAAAGGGGCTTCGGCGTCGATGGCCAACTCGCCTTCGCGGGGCGTAGCGCCCAGTTCGGCCGCCACCGCTTCGCAAAAGGCCGCGCGGAAGCCGGGCAGTTTGCCTTCTTCGATCTTCAATCCGGCCGCCGCCGCATGGCCGCCGTGGGAAATCAGAAATTCATCGCAAGCCGCCAAAGCGGCATGGAGATTGAAACCGGGCACACTGCGGGCGGAACCAATCCCGGGCTTGATTCCCATTTGATCCCACGCGATCAGCACCACCGGCCGATGAAATTTGTCGGCCAATCGGCCGGCCACGATCCCGATCACGCCTGGATGCCATCCCCGCTCGGCCAGCACCAGGGCCGGCTCCGAATCCAGATCGAAATGTTCCTTGGCCTGTTTGGCGGCGGCAAGTTGGATGCTCCGCTCCAATGTTTGCCGAGTGGCGTTGAGTTGATTTATATATTGGGCCAGTTCCAATGCGCGATCGGGCCGGTCGGTAAGGAGCAACTCGACGGCCAACTGCGGCTGACCCAATCGCCCTGCCGCGTTCAGCCGCGGCGCCAGGGTGAAGGCCAAATCGTCGCAATCCAAGGATTTCTTTTTGTCGATCTCGGCAACATGCATTAGAGTGCTCAGCCCCAAAGTCGGATGCCGCGCCAGACTCACGAGTCCGTGGCGGACCAGCACGCGATTTTCATCGACCAGCGGCACGGCGTCGGCCACCGTTCCAAGCGCGGCCAAGCCCACGGCCTGGAGCAAATAATTCTTCATTGCATCGCCGACTTTTTTTGCCCCGCTCGACTGTTGGCAGATGGCCCAGGCCAGTTTGAAGGCCACGCCCGACCCGCTTAATCCGCCGAACGGATATCCGCCGCCGGGCAGACGGGGGTGGACGATGGCCGAGGCGCGTGGCAGTTGTGTGCTCGGCTCGTGATGGTCGGTGATAATCAAATCGATGCCGAGTTGCCCGGCAAGAGCGGTTTCTTCCACGCTGCCGATACCGCAATCGACCGTTATAATCAGATCGACTTTTTCGGCGGCTTTTGCGCGGATTGTATCGGCGCTGAGCCCGTAGCCTTCGTCCAGCCGGTGTGGGATATAATAGCCGACATCGGCCCCGAGCAGTTTCAAGATCAAATAGAGCAAGGCCGTGCCGGTCATGCCATCGACGTCGTAATCGCCGTGTATGCAAATCCGCTTTCCCGCGCGCACGGCCTGATGGATTCGAGCGGCCGCTTCTTCACAACCCGGCAGAAGTTGCGGATCGCGTAAATCGGCCAGTTTGGGATCGAGAAATTCCCGGGCCGCCGAAGCCTCGGTCACGCCGCGGCTTACGAGCAATTGCGCCACCACGGCTGGAATGCCGGCCGCGCGGCCCAAGGTTGTGATTCGGTCAGGGTCGTGCGAGTGGATGCGCCATCGCTTGGACATGATTAATAGGGATCAGAGGTCAGGGACCAGAAATAAACACAGCGGTCAGGATAAAATACTAACCACTAATCACTATCCACTAACCTACTTTTTCTTTTCCGCATGTTCGGTGTGTTTGCGGCAGCGCGGGCAGTATTTTTTTATATTCAATTTTTCGCCGCCGGGCTTTCGCCGCAAGGTGTAATTGTGATCGCCATCCTCTTTACAGGCCAGAAAAACCACTTCCGCCTTTTTTTTGCCTTTAGCCATATTTTAACTCGCAAAAACGTTTGATTTACCTGTAGATATCGCAATTAACAGACCCGAATCGCACCATTATACTATCTTTTTTGCGGTTGGAAAGCCCTTGAAAATGATTCTCTTGCGATAACATAAGCCCAAGTTGCGAACCCTACTTGTAGAGGGGATCGGGTGAGGTGAAAAGGGATATGTGGGTCCGGTTGCCAAACCTGCTTTTTGGGTAGATTGGCATTCTGCCCCACGATATTAAAAACATGAGACCCAATAAACGTTTTATGACGACATCTATGTGTTGAGATTAATCAAGTCTTAGACCCATGCGTTCCCAATGAACCGGTCCCAATTCATAATGTGTGATATCGTTCGGATCAGGAAATATGCGTTCTTGCGACCAGTATATCAATATTGCCTTGCCGTATAGGTCCGACATTGGAATCGGCCCACGCAATCGGCTGTCTTTTGCCCTTCGGCGATTGTCGCCCAATACGAAGAAATGATCCTCGGGAACCTTTATCGGGCCGAAATTGGCAAAATTTGCAAGCGGTGGCAGCAGGCCTTTGAATACGGCGTGTTTATCATCCCACTCCGTTCCATTTATGAACACACGCTCGTTCTTGATCTCTATTTCATCTCCAGGAATTCCGGCAATTCGCATGATATAGCATGGGGAGTTGGGGCCTTCGCTTCGGAACACAACCAGATCGTTCCGACGGATATGTTTGATGTCGTACCACAGTTTATCGACCAAAATGCGATCCCCGGGCTGAATAGTGGGAGACATTGACCGCGAAGGTATAACGAAGGCTTCAGCGATAAATAATCGGATGAAATGCGCGACGCAGTTGTTTGCCGACAGAAAAACGAAAAAGAAAATGACGTAAATCCACCACCGTTGATAGCGTTTTAGAGATGCATGGCGATTCCGTTTAGCAAGCAAGAATGCATCGACAGCGAAATAAACTGGAAATGCCAGAACACACATTAGGAGTAAATTGAAGCTTATACGTCCGATAGGCAATGTAATTAAGCAAAATGCAATAACAGGAAAAAAGCACGCGCCAACAAGCCAAAGACATAAACTACGTCGCAGTTTGCCGACATAAATCTGCCCCAACGGTCCGCCGAATAAACTCAGAATAGCAGCAAGCCAAGGCCGTCTGGGTTTTTGTGATAGAGTTTCCATGTCCATTGCAGTAAAAATGCCGGACAAATCATCTGCTCAAATTGGAATCCTTCATTAGGCCTTAGTCAAGTATCTATCCCCTGTCCGCCGTCCCCTGAAAGATGCGAGAGCGGGGATTTGAACCCCGACCCCTTTCGGGACTGGATCCTAAGTCCAGCGCGTCTGCCAATTCCGCCACTCTCGCATGTGATCAAATAATATATTATTTCTCGCAAAGACGCGAAGACGTGAATTATAGATGCCCGTTTTGGCGTTCCAGATCGGCGATTTTTTGGTTTCTTCGGGCGTGCCGGCCGCCGTCGAAGGGAGTGTTGAGCCATATTTCCACGATCCGGTCGGCCAGCATTTCGCCCATCAGGTCGCTGGAAAGGCAAAGCACGTTCAGATCGTTGTGCCGGCGGCTGATTTCCGCGCTTAAGTCGTCGAAGCAAGGGGCGGCTCTCACGCCGGGGACCTTATTGGCCACAATGCACATCCCCATGCCTGATCCGCAAATCAAAATGCCGCGATCGGCCTCCTGGTTGGCAACTTTACG
>JBEKGL010000051.1:0-12604 GCA_050012815.1 Thermoguttaceae bacterium | reverse complement strand
CATCAGCGTGACAAAAGCGTCGGCGATCGATCGGGAGAATACTCCGCTGCCGGGCGGAATCGTCCGGAACGTATCGAGCAATCCGGCCATGACCAGCCTGTGACCGCCGATACACACGAAAATGCTCAGACTAACCAGGACAAACAGCCTGGATAGGATGGGCGTATTCGCATCCAAAGTCGGATCATAGGCCTCGGCTATCATCAACCCGCCTACGTACCCGATTATTTCGCCCGCCAGTTCCATGCCGTGAACGAGGATCATGATCCCCAATCCCAAACACGATCCCACTATCAGTTCGCCGCCCACGAAAACCAGGTAATTAAGAAGGTTACCGGGCACCGGCGCGGCCGCGTTCCATTGCGACGGCATAATCAGAACGGCCAAGGCCAGCGCCAACAGCGCACGCACGCGCATAGGCGCGTCGGTGGAGCCGTAAATCGGAGCGGTCATCGTCAAGGAACTCACCCGGGTAAGCACCAGGGTAAACACGATGAACTTGTCGAAGCTGAGTTGACTTAGCCAATCCATAAAGGAAATGCTAAAGGATGAATGATGAATGATGAATTTATTTCTTGCGTTTGGCTGTGCGGGCGGAGGCGGTGAAAATAGCAATTAGTTCATCTGTTTCGTGACGTAGATCACATAATCGCGTTCCAGGTAGAATGTTGCTTTCGGCCAATAATTCGAGCCAATAATCGGTTTCATCCAATTCCTGCAATCCGCCTTCAATTTTGCTCACAAATTCCGCGGTCGAACGTGATCGGCATGCCTCGCGATAATGAGCGCCTACAGAAGTCCCGCTTTTGAGAACCTGTTTGCCTATTACTTGTGCCGCGCCTGTTTTTGGCAATGCCGAATACATTCGAATAATTCGCAACGAGTATCTTTTTGTTCTGTCCCGCAAATCGGCGCTGTTTTTATTGTTATTCATGGATTATTATTCTTGAGTGTGATGAAATTCATCATTCATCATTCATCATTCATCATTCATCATTCAGAATTTTCTAGAATCTTCCGGGGATTCCGGCGATCAAGTCGGTGGAATACTGCACCATGCGGGCGATAAGCCAGGGGAGCGCAAGGCTTAATACCAGTACCATCGCAATCAGTTTGGGCACGAAGGCCACGGTCTGCTCCTGGATTTGCGTAAGGGCCTGCAATAAACCGATCAGCAAACCCACGACCATCCCGGCCAGCAGGACCGGAGAGCCGATCAAGAGCATGTTCCAAATAGCTTCACGGCCGATATCGATGACTGCTTGAGCATCCATAAAAATATGCTGAATGATGAATTAAACCGCTTGCGGTTTCGCACTGCACTCTTCGCACTGACCGCCGAAAACTGATAACTAAAAAATGATTACTGAAAATTTTATGTAAACGGTTGGAAGCTTTCCATCAACATTCCCACGACCAGGTGCCAGCCGTCGACCAGGACAAACAGCAGGAGTTTGAAGGGCAAGGAGATCAAGACCGGCGGGAGCATCAACATGCCCATCGAAACCAGCACGCTGGATACCACGATGTCCAGAATCAAAAAAGGCAAGTAAATTTGGAATCCGATCAAAAACGAGGTCTTTAGTTCGCTGAGCATGAAGGCCGGCAAAAGGGCCACAAGCGGAACGTCATCGTAACTTTTCGGTTCGGCCTGGTCGGGCAGGTAGTTCATAAAAAGATATATGTCCTCGGAATTCTTTGTCCGCTCGATCTGCTGGCTCATGAATCGGCGTACCGGGGAAACGCCCGACTTCCAGGCTTCATCCAGCGAAATGCGGTGTTCCGTATAGGGAACGACGGCCTCGTAGTATACCTGCTTCCACACCGGGGCCATGATTAAAAACGTAAGAAACAGCGACAGGGTCGTAATCACCTGGCTGGGCGGGAGTTGCTGCGTGCCGATCGCCTGGCGCAGCAAACTCAGCACCACCACGATCCGCACAAAGCAGGTGGTCATCAACAATAAAGCCGGGGCCAGGCTGAGCACGGTCAAAAGAAGCATGACTTGGATCGTGGAGCTGAGTCCTTCGGGGCTGGTCCACTGATTTGGTCCGCCGGAAAGCCCTTCGGGCAGTTTCATCGTCAACGGCTGATTGCTCGTCTCCTGTGCGGCGGCCGAGGCGAGGAAACAGAAACACACCATAATGATGGCCAAATACGCCAATGCTTTCCTCGATTTGCATTTTGTAATTCGCGATTTGCGATTTGCAATTTTTTTCAAAAATGAAACCGGGCCGCGACATTTTGTTTCAGGCATTGCGATGCTCCCAATCCATGGGGTCCGAGAGTTCGGTTTCCGAGTGATCGTAATCCGCATATTCGCCATGCGAAAGAGTTCCTCGGGCAGGGCGTTTTGGGGCTAGTTGTTCGAAAATCCGCCGGAACGCGGCGGTGGAACTTTGCGGTCCGGCCTGACGGCATAATCCGGCCAATCGGTCGACTTCTTGAGGGTCGATAATTTCGGTAAGCGTTTCGGAACCGGCCGGGGTGATCGAGACCAGCAGGAGTTTGTTGCCGCAGCGCACGAGATGCACGTTTTGCCGGCCGGCCAGCGGAGCGCGTCCGAGCACTTCGAAAGCCTCGTTGGGAAGGCGCGTAAGTCCCTGCGGAGCGGCCCGGCGCATCAACCAGGCGATCAGCAAAAAGATTCCCAATACCACTCCCAGACTGCCGGCAAGCGTTACCATCGAGGGCGGGCCGTTGGGCTTTTTGCTCGAATCCTGGGAAACGCTTTTGCCCGAGGACGACGGCGGAACGTGCGATTCCCGTCTAAGCGGCAATGAAGGCGCCGCCGGCTTGCCACCGTTGGCGGAAGCGTCGGCGATTTTTTCGGCGGCGGGCAGCGGCGGAGCTATGCGCACGGGTCCGGTGCTCGGCTCCAACAACGGCGGCCGCGAATCGAACTGGTCAACAGGCGCTTGGTTTGTCGGCGGATCGGACGTCTGCGCAGGGAGATTTCCAGGCAGAAGAAATAGAAAGATCAAACCAGTGATTCGGGCAGTCGAAGGCATCCGTGCGCTTCCTTGTTGATTTTTTGAATTACCGCCTGTGACTATGGCTTCCTTGCCGATTTTTTAATTAAGCATGTGCGTGCCGGTTATTAACTCGGTCACGCGTATGCAAAAATTGTCATTAAGCACGAGCACTTCGCCCCGGGCGACCAGGCGTCCGTTGACGAAAATATCGACGGGGTCGCCGGCCAATTTGTCCAGGGGAACGACCGATCCTTTGCGAAGTTTCAGCACGTCTTCAAGATACATGTGCGTGCGCCCGAGTTCGATCTTCAGGTTCAATTCCACATCGCGCACCAGATCGAGCGTGGTTGTTTCGGTGGAGGCCGGCGCGCCGCTGAGTTCCTGCAACTGGAAGGCCGAAACCCCCTGGGGCAAGGCGTTATTGGCCGATGAATTGATGGATTCCAAGGCTTTTTCGGCCTGGTTTAGCAGAAACTCGATATCTTTTTCGGCCATGTTTCCTTGGCCGGTCGGCGGTTCGGGAGGCGGGGCATTTATTGTTTTCCCGCCCTGCTGAGATAAAGAATCATCGCCGGGGCGAGCCGCTGATGCGTCGGCCGGCGCGGCACTCCCCTGCGCGGCCGAATCGGCTGCCGGCGCTGCCGAACCCGCCGGTTGGCTTAGGAGCTTCTCGATATCATCCTGACTCATTAAATTTTCGTCAGCCATAGGAATCCATTCCTGATTTGATGAGTTTTATTGCTCGATAAAGGAGAAATCGCTGAAAATGATGGTTTGCAGGAGTTGTTTGCCCAGCATCCGGTTGGTTTTGTCCATGATTTTACGTTTCACCAGTCCCAAGCCCGCGTCGGTCAGATCGGTGATTTCGGAACTGCGGACCGTGACGATGACTTGTTCGCGGAAGCGATGCTGATTTTCCTCCAAGCGGGTCATGAATTCTTTCTGCTCCTTGGTAACGACGGTTCCGTAGAGGTGGAAATCGATGCGCAAGGTGGTGTTCGAGGTGGGCTGATAGGCCGTGACGTTGAACTCGCCCAGATCCACTTCCACTTCGGCGTTTTGTTCCTTTTCGGCATCTTTCTTGGTGGCGGTTTTAGCATCCCCTTTGTTCTCCAGGGTGGAGCCGGCCATAGCGGCGGTTTCGGCGGTTCGCGGCAGGTACCAATACGCAACGGCGCATTCCGCCGCGATTATCAAGGCCACGAAGAATACAATTTTAATTTTACCAAACGGATTTGTTTTGGTTGCCGCGGCTGGAGTTTGCTCCTCCGCTTGGGGATTTTCGTTAGGTGCGGATGGTTCTTGGGCCATGGTTGCCGACCGTTAAAAGGCTGCGTGCAATAAGGGGATTCTATTTTTCCATCAATCTGTATGCGTCTCCACGTGAATAGTTTACGATATTCTTTGGATTCAGGAGTCAATGAGCGTGATATTGAGTTTAGCTCGTGCATTTCTGACGGATTTTCCTGCTTTATGGTTTGAAATGCCGTTTTTCGCCGGTTTTTTACGGCAAACCGGTACAAAAAGGCTGATGATGATAGCTTTGTAAACTTTCGCGATCAAGGCCAATTATTCAGCCGTCCAAACGGTTTGCCGTGGGGGGTATCAGGTGCTTTGCCTGCTGATAGGCGACCGCACGGCGCATGACTTCGTCCATTGATTCCGCCACTACCAGGCGCTGGCCGGTGGTAAGCGTGACAAACGTGTCCGGCCGGGCTTCGACGTATTCGATCAACTCGGCGTTGAGAATAAACGCCTCGCCCGTAAGCCGGGTCAGTTTGATCATTTTTTATCTCCTCATAATCCAAATGACATTTACCTAACCTTATCGCTGCAACTGCAGCAAGGTATCGAGCATGGTTTGCACCGTGGTGATCACCTTGGTATTGGCGCGGTACATCGTGGAAGCCAAGATCAGCTTGATCAGGTTGCTGCCGACGTCGGTGTTCGAGAGTTCCACTGCTCCGGACGTAACCGAACCAATTCCGCCTTCGCCGGGATTTCCGTACATGGGCGTTCCCGAGTTCACGCCGGCGGTGTACAGGTTCTTGCCGAATTGCACCAAACCGTTGGGATTGTTGAAATTAGCCAGGCGGATCTGCCCTAGGGTGCGTTGAGCGCTGTTGCTGAACACGCCGGTTATGAGCCCGCCGCTGCCGATGGTATAACTGGTCAGCGTGCCCGGCGCGCAACCGTCTTGCTTCGAAAAGGTTAAAGTGCTGGTGGTAGCCGCCAGGCCGGAAACATTACTGAAATCCAAAGTGACTATCAGCGGTTTTGCCGAGGCGACGTTATCGCGATTGATGGAAATAGTGTCCGGCGATACGGAAGTGACGTTGCCATGCGAGTCAAAGGTAATGAGTCCCGTTCCCACGGAGACTTGAGCGGAACCCGTTGTTTGATTGTCCGTTGAATCGGCGAACCAGCGGTATGTGGTGGTCGTGCTGCTGGTGCTTTGCAGGACGGCGGTCACGGTGACGTTGCAAGTAATGCCCAGCGAATCGTAGACTTGAAAACCGACCGCGGCGCTTTCTCCCACGCCGTCCTGGACCGTGGAAAAGGACAAGTCGACCGATTTTTTATCGCTGCCGGAGGTTAGTGCGCTGATGCTGACGTCGTTATCTACGCCGTTGTTGCCGACGACGGTGATTTTACCGTTGATTATTTGCGCCCCGGCCGTGTATGGATTACTCGGGTTGGCCACGTTTTTTGAAGTGGGAATGCCGCTGCCCATTTGAATGCCCAGGGATTGATTGAGAAATGTCAGCAAATTGCCGACGGTCGAGGTGGAAGTAATGGTAAAAGTATTGCTCAAGTCCTTGGAGCCTTTCACTTCGGTGACATTAAGCGCGCCCGTGGTGAATATGTTTTTATAGCCGGAGGTTGAACTATCATATTTAACGACGTCGGTGAGCAACGTCGAATCTGAAATTTCGGATCCGGTGCCAATCATGTTGATCGTGCTGTTATTTTTGATAGTGCTGTCGGAGGAATTATCGGTGTATTTAGTATTGCCGGAACTGAACAAGGTCGACCCCACTTTGTAGTAAGTGTTTGTATCGGCAATAATATTTCGATAGATGATCCAGGAATCCCAATTGCCCGAGGTGGTTTCGGACGCGGGCAGAGTTATATCGACGCTGTTGTCCGAGGTCACGATGGACTTCGATCCGCTGCCATCGGTGATTGCGACGGGATTGGAAGTCTTTTGGGTCACGGAATTGTAATAGGCGATGTAGTATCCGTACGTGCCCTTCAGCAGACCTGCGCCGGAAGCCGCGGCGGTAGTAGCGCCTGGATAAGTTTTAGTGTCGTCGCCGAGGGTCTCGGTATTAATGACGGTGGCCGTGTCTGCAATATCGCCGTTGGGCGAGAGCGTGCCCGTCATACTGACATTCTGCGTCGCCTGGGCCACCATCTTTGTTCCCAAGGGGATAGTGAGCGGCTCCAATGAGGTCGTTATGAGATTGAAGTCGCTGTCGACGGTATATCCTAACACTTGATTGCCGCTGGCCGTGACCAATTGGTTGTTGGAATCCAAGATGAATTCGCCGTCGCGGGTATAGGCATAACTGCCGTCGGTCTGCTGGATTATGAAAAAACCGTTGCCTTGAACGGCCATGTCCGTGGTGGAAGAGGTGTTCGACACCGTGCCTTCAGTGAAGTCGGCCGTGATGGCGGCGACCGTTGTACCCAACCCCACTTGGACCGGGTTGGTGCCGCCGTTTGTAGCCGTGGGACTGGAACCGGTGCTATATGTTTGCGAGAATTGGGTGGCGAAGGAGACGGACGATTCCTTGAAACCAACCGTGCTCGAGTTGGCCAGGTTGTTGCCCACCACGTCGATCGTCGACTCCGATCCGATCAGGCCGGTCAACGCCGTACTTAGGGCTGATGCAAGACCCATTGTTTATCTCCTATTTTGAATTTGATTTTCGTTGTCTATTTGGCTGCCTGGATTTCAGTAATGTTAGCCATACTGACGCTTTGATCGCCGACGCACGCATAAACCGTGTCATTGCTGACCTTGACTGAATCCACGGCGCCGGTGACCGTAACGCCGCTGTCGTTTGTGCCCGTTATCGTGCTCTTCAGCAGCGAGCTTCCCGTATATAACTGCTGTTGCAGCGTCAACGAAGAAAGGGTGCTGCTGAGGTCTTGATTGGATTTGATGGCCTTGATTTGACTGACCTGGTTGAGAATATCGCTGGTATTGGTCGGATCGAGGGGATCCTGGTTCTGCAATTCGGTCAATAAGAGCTTGAGAAAATCGTTTGTGGTAAGGTTGAGAGAATCGCTGCTGGTGCTCGAGGAAGAAGCGGTCGAAGCGCTGGAAGCGGAAGATAAGATCGAGGAAGTGCTCATGTGCGTGATTCCTTGAATGGTTAAAGGGTTTATCGGATTATTTTCATCCGCTTCCTTGGGGAAGCGGTTTTTTATACAACGACGTTTAATTGGCCGCTGTGATCGGCAACAAATGCGCTTCCCGCGGATGTTATCTCCGTCGCGGCGCCGCTTTCCTTGGTTTGCGGTTGCGGAGGGCGATAACCGCCGCCGCTCGATCCGGATTCAGCCTGATCGGTCGTTTGTTGTGACATGCCGCCGGAGGACGGATCGCGCAAATCCACGTCGAATTTCTGGATTTTGATGTTCTGCTGTGCAAGCCGGTCGCGCAAGGCGGGCAGATTTTCCAAGAGCAAGTTCTTCGCTTCCTTGGTTTCCGCTTCGAGGCGGGCCTTCATCACGCCTTTGCTTACGGTGATTTCCATGTGCACCGAACCGAGTTCCGGCGGACTTAGTTTCAGGCGCAAGGTACCGCCGCTTTCGCTCATGGCCGCGAAAGCCCGCTCGACCCTTTGCACGAATCGCGTGCTATCCACTTGCGATCCGGTTTCATCGCCGTTGCCCTGCGTGGCAGCCGCAGTTGTTTTGGCCGCCGTCTGATCGAGACGCGGCGATGCGTTTACGGAATTGGTGGATTTGTCGTTTGAGGACGCGTTGGCCGTCAGCGCATCGATTTTGTCTTCCGCCTGTTTTGTCGGTGTGAAGGGCGCATTTACCGCCGCCTGCAAAGCGGCGGAGTTGACGGCCGCGGCCCCGGCCGGCGCATTTTGGGAAACGGCCGAAGAAACAGTCGTTTCGGCGATACCGGCGGCGGACGGCTCGTTATTCTCGCCTTGACGGGCGGTTTTTTCTTGCGCGTAGCGCGATTGCGTAGAATTATCTTTCGATGTCTTTGCGGCTGAGGTTTTGCCTTTTTTGGAAGTCGACGCGCTTTCGTTTGCCTGTGCCGCCGATGATTCCCCCGCGATTTTCTCTTCCTCGAGGGCGGAGTTTTTCGATGTTTTCCCCTTTATGGACGCGGATATCGATGTTTTTTCCTCCGCGACGGTGGTTTGCGACGTGTTCGCGGTCAACGATTCCGCTTTGTTTGATGCCTCCGAGCCGACCGTCGTTTTTGTTTTTGCCTCTTTGGAGGCAACATGCAATGAATTCGAAGCATCACCCAGTTTCACTTGCATCGCCGAGGCATCGTCTTCCGAGGGCGAATGGTTTTTTACGTTGGCGGCCTGGGCGTTTATTTGCGGGTTAAGTCGATAATCTGGGTTCGTATCCGCCGAAGGAGAATCGCTATCGTCGCGTTTGTCTTTTTCATTGTCCGCTTCATCCTTATTGGTTTGGGCAACCGGTTTTCCCTGTTTCACCGGATTGTCGTTTGACGCTTGCCGACGTTCGGACGCGGAATAATCATCTTTTTTGGCGGACTCCGAGCGATCAGTATTATTAACGTCGTCTTGGCTATTTTCACGGGGAGATGCCGTGGAGGAATACGATTTATCGGTCGGCTGAGCCGACGACTGCCCGCTGTTGCCTGCCGAGCCGCCTGTTCCGCTGTTGCCGCTGTCGGTGGAATAATTTTGCACCCGTTGCAAGTAATCGTTGAACGATTCGCCGGTTCCGGGGCGCGTATTTCCCAAGCTCGGTTCGACCAGGGTCGTGTCCAGCAAGGGCAATCCGATTAATTGACTAAGATCGATATTTGACATAGCGGCGCTCTTTATAGTTATGAGGTTTTTAATTGTTCTAGTTGTTTGCGGGTATTTTCGGGCAGTTTGGCGGAAGGCAAGCCGACTCGGATGCGGCGCAAGACTTCGCTCAGTTTTTCCAATTCCTCGGCCGTTTTGAATTCGCCGAAGATCTTGGCGCGCTTGGCGTCGGGCATGGGCGAAAGCAACGTCACCACGTCGTCGATTTCCTTATTTTCCAACATATCCAGGACCAATGCCTTGGCCTGCTTGGGCTTCAGGTTTTCCAGCGTGCTGCGCACTTCCTCTTTGCCGGAGGCCGCCGACCCTTCGCGCATTGACAATAATTGGGCGTCGAATTCGTCGCGCAGTCGCTTGTAACTTTTCTTGTCTTCAGCCAGTTTGGTCTGTTCGAGTTGCAGTTGGGAAAGGCCGTTGCGCAGTTCCTGTTCGCGGATTTCCAGGTTTCGGCTTTTTATTGCCCGGGTTTCCAGGATTTGATCGAAAGACGGCTGTTCGGAAGATTTTTCCTCCGCGCCTTTGGCTTGCGTGGATGGAACTTCAGCCGGCTGAATGCCTTGGGCCGCGGCAATAATCCGCAGCCAGCGCTGGTCATCGATTTTCCAGGCGGAAATCAAGTACGTCATTATGATGACTATGGAAATCATCGTGCCGACACATGCGTACACCAACAATATCCATGCGCCGCCGAGTAATCGCTTGATCATACGATTTCCTCCGCCGCCGCGGTCTGGAGCCGGGCTATTTCATCCAAACGTTTGACATCCAAGCGGTTTTCCGCCTGCTGGTATTGTTCGAGTTGGCGTTCGCGCAACTTCTCCAGGATGCGAACTTCCCTGTTCGCGGCCAGCAGGGCCACGCGCCTGCGCTCGATTTCGGCGGCCAGTCTTCCCCGCTGTTCGTTCAAGTGACGCTGTTGGAGTTTCAAGATGATTTCGTAACGCTGGGCCTCGATGAGCCGGTCGATATCGATCGTGCCCGGGCCGGCGGCCTTGCGGCACTGGTCCTCGAGAGCGTTCAATTCGGTTTGCGCCTGCTCCAAGAGTTTGTTGAGCACGTCGTCCGCCCGATAGGCTTGTGCCAACTCGGCGCGGCGCTCGTCGCGAACGGCCTCGCGGAGTTTCAGGAGCGTCGCCAAACGGAACTTGAATCGCGCCATGTCTTGAAAATCCTATTTTTGGTTTTTATTTTTGCGGTTGGGCGTTGAGGCGGGCGGTGATTTGTTTGTGCAATTGGATCAATTTGGCGCGGGCGTCTTCGACGTTCGACCCTTGCTGCACCGCTTGCCGCAGGAAGCGGTTCAACTCGTCCTGCATTTCCACGGCCGCGTCGACGACTTTGTTGCTGCCGCGGCGATAAGCGCCGATGGAGATCAGGTCTTCGTGCTCTCGGTAGGCCGCCAGCAGTTCGCGTACGGTCATTGCCGCTTGAAGGTGCTCTTCGCCCGCCACTTCGGTCATCAAACGGCTGAGGCTTTCCAGCACGTCTACGGCCGGATAATGGTTTTTCGAGGCCAGCCGGCGCGAAAGCCAGGTATGCCCGTCCAACAGGCCGCGCACCGCGTCGCTGATCGGTTCGTTGGGATCGTCGGCCTCGACCAGAACCGCGAAAAAGGCGGTAATGCTGCCTTGCGGGCTTAGCCCGGCGCGCTCCACAAACTTGGGCAGGACCGCGAAAACCGAAGGCGGGTACCCGCGTGTCGCCGGCGGTTCGCCCGCCGCCAGGCCGATTTCACGCTGTGCAAGCGCGAATCGCGTCAGCGAGTCCATCAACAGCAAGACGTCTTTTCCACGGTCGCGAAAGTATTCGGCAACCGCCATTGCCGTGGCGCCCGCTTGGGTGCGCAACAAGGGCGGTTCGTTGCTGGTGGCCACGATAACCACGCTCTTGGCCAAACCGGCCGGTCCCAGGTCGCGCTCGATGAATTCGTTCACTTCGCGGCCGCGTTCGCCGATCAAGGCGATCACGTTTACGTCGGCGGCGGTGTACCGGGCCATCATGCCTAGAAGCACGCTCTTTCCCACGCCGGAGCCGGCGAAAATACCCATCCGCTGCCCTTTGCCGCAAGTTATCAGGCCGTCGATCGAGCGCACGCCGGTGGAAAGCGGCTCGCAGATTCGCGGCCGGGTGCAGGGATGCGGCGGGCACCGGTTGAACGACGTGCGATCGTGCAACACCGGTTGGGGCTTGCCGTCCACAGCGTTTCCTTGGGCGTCGAACACCCGGCCCAACATTTCCGGCCCCACGCGCAACCAGCGGGTGGTCCGGGCCAGGCGCACGCGATTGCCGTGGCGAACGCCGTTCGATTCGCTGAATGGGTAAAGCAGGGTTAACTCGTCGCGAAAGCCGATTACCTCGGCCATTAGCGGCCCGCCGGTTTCGCGCTGGATTTCGGCCATGGCGCCGACCGGCGCTGGAAAACCCGTCGCGGCCACGGTCGTGCCGACCGTCCGCGCCACCGTGCCCAACAGCGCCGTGGGCATCACGCCTTCGAGTTGTTCTTCGATGTTGAGCATGGATAGTAGTCAGTGGTTAGTGGCTAGTGGTCAGTGCGAAACCGCAAGCGGTCTTAATCAAGTTTTCAGTAATCAGTTTTCAGTAATCAGTTTCCATTTCTCCGGCCTACAGCCTATAGCCTATAGCCTTTCGTTTTCATCCTTCATCCTTGTTTTAGTTCTTCTTCGATGCGTTGCAGTTGGGCCTCGAATTGTTGATCGATAACGCCGAATTGGGTTTCCACTCGGCAGCCTCCGGGAGTTATGGCGGCGTCGGCCTTGATTTCGGCTTCGATATGCGGCGATAACTCATCGACCAACATCCGCACCTGATTGCCCAGCGATTGCAGATCGAGCGGATTCAGGAGGATGCGTAATTGCGCACTGCCGGCGGCCAATTCCAAGGCCTCGCGGACCAAGGTCAAGGGGATTTCGGGCTGTTCGTGCAACTCGCGGCGGATAAGCCGCTTGGCAATCGCCGCCGCCAAGTGCACCGTACCGGCCTCCCAATGCGACAGCCATGCGTGCCGGGCATCCGCGATGTTTTGTACCGCTTGCTTAAGCGCCGGGATCACCGTGGTTAACTGCTTCCGCACCATCTCCTCGACGGTCTCGAGGGCGGCTTGACGCCCCTGGATTTCGGCGGATTTGCGGATGGACTCGGCTTCCTCCTGGGCCTTAACTACAATCCGCGCAGCCTGGGTGCGAATTTTTCCCAAGTATTGATCCGCCTGTGCGGCCATGTCTTCGAAATTGAAGACCGCGCAGTGCGTCGTGCCGTTGTGATCAGAGGCTCGGATGATGGTGGACATAGGGTTCAGGGTTCAGCGTTCATAGTTCAGGATTTGGGATTTGGGATTTGAGATTTGAGATTTGAGATTTGGAATTTGAGATTTTTACGCGGCTCCTAATGTGATTTTTCCTTTTGCATACACTACTCTTACGGCGATTTCGGCGATTTTTTTCCGGGCGGTCTCCACGTCGCTTAGCCGGATGGGGCCGGGGCGCTGGAGTTTGCGGCGGAGCGATTCGGCCTGAGCGCGGGGCAGAAAATGCAACACCCGATCGGTTATTTGCGGCAAGGCGC
>JBEKGL010000050.1:0-14913 GCA_050012815.1 Thermoguttaceae bacterium | reverse complement strand
CGCGGACGTCGGCGCCGAAACCCACGCTGCTGTTGTCCAGTCCGGCGATTAATTGGGCGGTCGAGGAGAAGTTTTTAAATCCGATTCCGCCGGTGAGTTGCTCGAAATCCAGATTGCTGGCGATAAAGCACTGGCCGGGCTTGAGCCATTGAGGCCGATCATGGGGGGTAATTAGCACCGGGCGCCCGGCGAGTAACAGAGACGGCAGGGAGTCAAGATTTTTCGGCTTGCGCATTTCATCGAATAGATATCCGCCGGGGCGATCCCCTTGCGGCGGACAGTAATATGCGTTCTTGGCCTGCAATTGTCTGCCGTATTGATTCAGCGACGGGGGCATGTGGAAATCGGGCGACTCGAGCCGCATGTTTTCGGCGTAAGTGCACTTGCCGTTGATCAACACGTCGGTCTGATTGTCGTAGCGCGGATCGAAATCTTGCGCCTGGTCGCCGATGAGATCTTGGGGGCGGCGGGCCAATTCGTCGCGAAAACGGGGCATGATCAATTCACGGTTGACCATGGCCAGGAGGCTGATAACGACCGCGGCGGCGATTAAAGGCGTTACTATCCGAATCCGCGATATGCCCGCCATCATCAAAGCGGTCATTTCATTATGGCGTTGCAGCCAGGATACGGTGAACATCGCCGAAATCAACACCAGGATGCCGTTGATAAGGTCGAAAATGGCGAAAGTTTTGTAGCTGTAATACTGTCCGGCGAATTTCAGCACGCCGCCCATTTTTTCGCCGCAGCGGAGGAAATCCTCGACATGCGTGGAACAATCGATGATTACATAAAGGCCCATGAGACTGAAAAAACAAATTATAAAAGTCTTCAAAAACTGGCGGATTAGATAACGGTCGATGATGCACATGGTAAATCCTCACCCAGACCCTTTCCGTGCGCCAACCGAAGGTTGGTGGGGAGAAGGGAGTTTTCGGATGGCCCGGGCCAATGATTCGACGCCGCGGCGAAGACTCAAGCGGCACTGGATGCCGAAACTCAATCGGATCGTATTTTTTTGCACCGGCACGCCTTCGCCGGGATAGCAATACTCGCCGGGCACGTAGAGCACGCCTTGGTCCACGGCCTTGTCGAAAAGAGGGCCTTCAATTCCCGCCTCGATTTCCTCAGGCAATCGCAGCCATACATACAATCCGCCGGCGGGATGCACCCAGTGGACGCCTTTAAGCGGGGCCAAAAATTCGTCGGCCGCTTGAACAGCGGCGTCCAGTTTTTCGCGGTAATTGTCCCGCACCCGTCGGACGTGATCGTCAAACAGTTTCAACTCCAAGACGGCGGACATCAATAATTGGTTGAAATTGGGCGAACCGAAATCCAGGTTTCCCTTTTCGGCCAGCACCGGCCCAAGCAGCGCCGGCGGCAAAAGGCCCCAACCCACGCGTATTCCCGGCGAATACGACTTGGAAAACGTGCCGGCTTGAACCACCGTGTCGCCTTTGGAGTCGAAACTCCGCAGGCTGGGCAGGTCGTCGCCGTAGTAGCGCAACTCGCGATAGGCCACGTCCTCGATAATGTAGAGCTTGCTCTGGTGCGACCAGCGTTTGGCAAGCTCGACCAATTCCGCCCGGCGTTCCATGGGCATGTTTATGCCGCTGGGATTGTCGAAATAAGAGGTGACATAAATTGCCTTGACGCGGTGCAATTCGCCCGCTGTTTTCCGCCGCCTCAGTTCCTCCTCGACGGCCTGGGGAATAATGCCCTGGTCGTCGGTTTCGACCCCCACCGCTTTAACGCCCAGATTGGCCAACGTGCCCAAGTACACGAAATAACCGGGCGCGGCGCAAATTACGATGTCGCCCGGATCCATGAGCACGTCGCCCAGCAGGAACAGCAACTGATTGCTGCCGGGCATGATCACGACTTGTTCGGCGGAGAGGTTCAACTCACGGGCAGTGCGGCCGTCGGAGTGAAGCATGCGGTCGAGCACCGCCTCGCGCAACGGAGGATATCCGATGGTGGAACCATACTGCAAACTCAGGCGGGCTTTTTGGGGATCGGACAGGATCGCTTCCGCAGCCAAGCGGGTGGCTTCGATCGGCAGGGTTTCGCAGTCCACAAAACCGGCGGCCAAAGAAACCAGGTCCGGCCGGGCCAAGGTCTTGGCCATCAAAATCGAGGCAATCGGCTCCCCGGGGGCCCAAGTTGCTCGTCGGCTTAGTCCGTGTTCAGGGTTCAGGGTTCAGGGTTCAGGGTTCAGGGTTCAGGGTTCAGGGTTCAGGGTTCAGGGTTCAGGGTTCAGGGTTCAGGGTTCAGGGTTCAGGGTTCAGGGTTCAGGGTTCAGGGTTGCGCTAATATTGCATACTGAACCCTGCAATCTGACTACTGAACCCTTTTTAAATACCACAAAATGCCGAGGCGGTGTAGATCAAATGGGAAGAATAGGTAGAAGATGGGCAAAAGAGCGTCTAGTGTGCAAGGATTTCATCCGGCGATATGGCAGTAATGCCGCAATCCTTGAAGTCGCCCACGTTGAACGTCAAAAGGTGTGTAATCCCATTGGTATCGAGTACGTAGCGAGACATCAGTCGTATAAGTTCTCCCGTCGCATGGATTCAAGACTGATATCAGGCGTAGGCGGATGCGGCGATTCAGCCCATTTCCGGAACGCTTTAAGCCACTCTTCCCTACTGGCGGTTTGCCAAAAAGCCCGTTTTTTTTCCGCCGGGCGCAAGATAAGAACATCGCCAACAATATCCAACTCGAATTTGGCGTGGGGCTTTGCCGTGCCCATCAGTTCCGGAGGCAGATTCAAACCGCCGTCATCATTAGCTTCTAACGTAGCCACGGAAGTGCTCCGGCACAAGTGAAAATGAGCAAAACACCTTACATTAATATCATAATATGGTGAATCAAATCGGTCAATCCTTTATCCGCCAAACAAAACGGGCCGTTCGCGCGGACGGCCCGTGAGTTTTGTCGGTCGATCATTTTTTTCGTACTATTTCGCTACCTTCCTCCGCCGACCTGTGTAAGAAAGAAAACTAATGACACTGGCGTTTAGGAGGACTATGGTTGATGGTTCGGGGGCTATACCAACAGAAAGAACCAAACTGTTCCAAGCATCATCTTTATATTTTACAGGGAAAAATGGGGGTTTTATACATCTAGGGTGGGTTGTAGATTGAATTCACAAATTGTCAGGGACGGAATAAAATTACGTCTTCCTGTGACAATGGATTTATAATCCGTCTGGTATAGAATAGATTTTCGTTACTGACGGCGGATTTATAATAATTCGGTGACGGAATAAAAATCCGTCCCACAACCTGCCGAGGGAACAAGGTATGGCTGGTTTGGTTCGGCGAGTCGGTCAGTCTTTGGTAAGTATCGCGTCGGGCGGGTTGAATCTGCTGTTTCCTCCGCGATGTGCATATTGTCGGGTTGATATTGCTGAATCTGAAGACCATCTGCTGATTTGTGCGGAATGTTGCCGCCGGATGGTTCCGGAAAAGTGGGTCGGGTGCCGGCATTGCGGGGGAGCGATATCCGGAGACGGGGAATCATCGGACCATTGTTCTTTGTGCAAACATCCCCCTTTGCTGTTCGATACGGTTGTGACAATTGGAGGTTATCACAGCAAGCTTCGCGATATAATTTTACGCATGAAAAATCCGCGGCAGGAAGCCTTGACTCTAGCAATGGGCCGGCTTCTAGCGCAAAAGCGATTTAGCGAATTGTCCGGGCTGGGGGCGGAGATGATCGTTCCGGTTCCGATGTATTGGACCCGCCGATTGGTGCGCGGGACGAACAGTGCGGAGCTTGTGGCGCGGTGTTTGGGACGGAAATTGGGTCTGCCGGTACGGCGTCGCCTGTTGGTGCGATGTAAAAACACAAAGCCGCAATCCGCGCTTTCACCTACAAAGCGATTTAGCAACATGCAGGGGGCTTTTCGCGTTCGCTCGCAACGCGGATTGCACGGCGTCAGGGTGCTTTTGGTCGATGACGTGCTTACCACCGGGGCCACCGGCAGCGAGGCCGCGAGGATGCTTAAAAAAGCCGGGGCTTCGATGGTTGCCGTGGCAGTCGTCGCCCGGGCACAAGGGAAAGAGTAGTATAGTGGGCAGTGGGCAGTGGGTGGTGGACAGTGGGCAGTGAATAGGGTTCGGGGTTCAGCAAAAAGGGTTCAGGGTTCAGGGTTCAGCATTTTGAACTCTCTACTGCCCACTGTCCACTGCCCACTCCTTCATCCTTTCTGCCCGGCCCCCTTGTCAATTGGGCGGGAAATAGAACAATGTAATGCCATGAACGATGGACAACACTTACCGCAACCTTCACAAAACCGCGGCCGCGCCGCCTTTCGCCGAGCGGTGTTTCGCGGACTGGGGGTTTTTCTGCCTCCGTTGTTGACTGTGTTGATCCTGATCTGGGTAATCAGCACCACCAAGTCGTATATCATCGAACCGTTGATGTACGCCGCTCGGGAAGGGTTGGTCTGGGCAACGGCCGATATCCATGACGGCTTTCCCCAGGCCAAGTCGACGGATCAAGAAGTCAACGTTAACGGATGCGTTTACCGGCAGTTGCACAACGGCACGTTCATTCCGGAACACGTGTACGATCGGGTGAAACAATCCTTCGGCTCCGAGGCCATGCCCGCCGGCGGCGAGGATATCTATCGCCGTTACGTGGAACTGACCGTGCTGCGCCCGTATTATGCGATTCCTCTGTTTTTGGCGATTTTCGTTTTGCTGCTATACTTGCTGGGAAAATTCATAACCGTGGACGTGGGCGGATATTTTTTCAATCTGCTGGAAAGCGGGATTCGCCGTTTGCCCCTGGTGCGCAACGTGTACTCGGCCGCCAAGCAAATTTCCGATTTTATTTTTGCCGATCGTGAATTCGAGTTCACGCGGATCGTTGCCGTGGAGTTTCCGCGCAAGGGAACCTGGCAGCTCGGTTTCGTCACCGGCGAAGGACTGGCCGAAGTCCGCACGGCCGTTCCGGAACCGTTGCTCACCGTGCTGATACCATACTCGCCCTTGCCAATCACCGGCTGCACCATTATCGTGCGCAAGAGCGAATGCATCGACTTGAATATCACCTTCGATCAGGCCTGCGAGTACATCGTCAGTTGCGGCGTGGTGGTGCCGTCCATGCGCCTGGGACAGATGCGGTCCACCCCCGCTTTGCCGGAAAACAATTCTTAAAAACAATTAGAGTACAAATCAGTGGGCAGTGGGCGGCGGGCAGAGGACGGTGGGCAAAGGGCGGTAAATGACGGGCGCCGGACGGCAAGGGCTGGGCAGTTCACTGCCCAGTCTTAAGGTATATTTGCGAAACCGCAAGCGGTTTTGTGCGGAATTCATCATTCATCATTCATCATTTAACATGCTTCTCCGCCTTGGTACCCGTGCTAGCGCGTTGGCCCGTACTCAGGCCGATTGGGTCGCCGGGCAATTGCGTGCTCTGGGCGTCGATGTGGAACTAGCGCCGATCAGCACCAGCGGCGACAAAAGTCACGGCCCGATTCAAGACATGGGGCAAGGGGTTTTCACCAAAGAGATTCAACGGGCGTTGCTGGACCATCGCATCGATTTGGCCGTGCACAGCCTGAAGGACCTGCCCACCGACGCTCCGGCGGAACTGATTATTGCCGCCGTGCCTAAGCGCGCGCCTTGCGGCGACGTGCTGGTTTCGCCGGCGTGGAAAACCCTGGAGCAATTGCCCGCCGGCGCAGTGGTGGGCACAAGCAGCATAAGGCGCCGGGCACAACTGCTCGCGGTCCGGCTCGACCTGCAAATGAAAGACATCCGCGGCAACATCGATACCCGGCTAAGGAAACTGCATCAAGGAGAATATCAAGCCTTGGTGCTGGCCGAAGCGGGACTGGCGCGCCTGGGACTTGCCGGGGAAATTGCTCAATCCATACCGATGTCGGTCGTCCTGCCGGCCGCGGGTCAAGGGGCATTGGCTTTGGAAACGCGGCGTGAAGACGAGGCGACTCGCGCCGCCTTGGCCCCGCTCGATCATCCGCCGACGCACCATGCCGTATTGGCCGAACGTGCGATGCTGGCCGCTTTGCACGGCGGATGCCTGGCCCCGGTTGCCGCCTGGGGCCGCGTGGAAAACAATCGACTGATGCTAACCGGTCGTGTGCTAAGTGCCGACGGACGGCGCAAAATAGAGGTCAGCGAGGATTCCGATTTACCGGACGCTATTGATCTGGGGCGTCGCGTGGCGGAAAAACTTCTGCAACAGGGCGCGGCGGAGCTAATCGGCCTCGCCCGCGGATAGACGATTATTGTCCCTCGCATCTCATCTAATCTAAAATAATCTACTACCAAGAAGCACAATATGATTTGAAATTAACCATAATGTCATCCAGCCATACAACATAATGATTAAGATAATGATAAGTGAAGAATAGTAATAATGGCGGCATCCTTTTTGACTGAGTGAAGATGCAACCTTCTGGATTTTAAACCAAAACCAAATGGCAAAGAAAAATAATATAAGCGAGTAAATACTGAATACCGCGGCTTTCCAAAGTTTGTAGGCTATATCGTCGGCCGGACTGAATTCGTCGCGGGCCGGGTCGTAGTGCGTGGCGGAAAAGTTTTCTATTTCCGATTCTAATTCAGCGGCGTTGAACATCGGCTTTTTATGCAAGGATAAAATCCGAGATATCAAGACCCAAAGCGTCAGGGTAATCAACCAGGCAACAACGATCGACAGCGGGGCTTTTAAAATAAGGACCAAGACCAGATAGAGCACGGAAATAATTGTCGCGATTACGTCCGTATAGGTTTTTCCCGCCAGCGAGCCGGTGGACTGATCCCGATACCATGTGTGGAAGTCGGGATCTTCCTCGCCTGTTTTTGACGTGCCGCACGACCAGCAAAAGGACCATTGGCCGTCCACGTCAGCCCGGCATTTAGGGCAAATCCACCGCGGCGGCTGGAATTGCAGTGGGACAGGTTGCGGGGAAAGAATAATCGCCGCTCGGGGCAGGTCCGATTCGTTTACGAAAAGTTTCACTCCGCCGGTGACGTTGCTGTAATGCCAAAACCAGATCACCATCTCCGCGTTGCTTAAGCGGGCGGCAATGCCGTCCATGGCCAGGCGGATTCGCGCCAATTCCGCTTCCGCAACACCGAGAAACGATCGGACTTTAACCAGAGAAGCCATGCCAGCATGCTCCATGTTATTCGTTCATGAAATAACGGAGACCATCCAACATAATCTCTTTTCTCATCAGAAGCAATTCCCTTATCTCAAATCGAGCCGCATAAAGTCGGACAAACACGAAAGATCGAAAGGACGAAAACACGAAAAAAGTCGTTAAATTTCGGTGTGTTCCCACGAAGGACCGTGGGAGCATGGATAAAAAATATATTATGTCTTCTTTTGATTTTTCGTATTTTCGGTATTTCGCAGTAAAAAAGTGAAGGCTTGCGACTGTTACCCCAGGCCGTGTTTCGCCAGTTTGTCGCGGAAGGTGGAGGGTTTCATGCCTAGGGCGGCGGCGGCGGCGGATTTGTTGCCGTTGGAATTGCGCAGGGCCTCGGCTAAGAGTTGTTTTTCGGCGTGGTCGATGGCGGCTTGGAAACCACCCACGGGCAAGCGCTGATTCGGATCCGGAGAGCCCAGTTCGGCGGATAGTATTTCGGCGGTTACGTGTCCGCCGCCGATCAGATAGGCCCGTTCCAGGGTGTGGTGCAATTCGCGGACGTTGCCCGGCCAATCGTGGCGGACCAGCAGTGCAAGGGCGTCGGCGTCGATGCGGCAGGGCCGGTCGCCGGCGATGCGCCCGAGTAGATGGTCAGTCAACGCGGGCACGTCTTCCAGATGCTCTTTGAGCGGCGGGATGTTGATCCTCAGCACGTCGAGGCGGTAATACAGATCTTCGCGGAACGTGCATTGGCCGATTTTTTCCAAAAGGTTTCGCTTGGTCGAGGCGATGATCCGCACATCGGCCTTGATCGTGGCGGCGCCGCCCACGCGCTCGAAGACTTTTTCCTCGATGGCTCGAAGCAGTTTTGGCTGTTGTTCCAAGGGGATATCGTCCACGTCGTCCAGATAGAGCGTGCCGCCTTGGGCCAGGTCGAAGCGTCCTTTGCGCAACTGGTCCGCGCCGGTAAAGGCGCCTTTTTCGTGGCCGTAGAGTTCGCTTTCGATAAGTTGGGGAGGGAAGAGCGTGCACCCGACTTTGATAAAGGGGAATTTGCGGCGGTGCGAGTTGCGGTGGATTACGGTTGCGATGAGGTCCTTGCCCGCGCCGGTTTCGCCGCAGAGGAGCACGTTGGCGTCGGTTTTGGCGGCGATTTCGGCCATTCGCTTTACGCGGTCCATGGCCGAGGACGCGCCGATGACGGTTTGCTCGACGTCGCCGGCCGTTTCCGGTGAGACGGGTTTTGCCGTCCCGGCCGGGGCTTTTTTTTCGCGTTCGATTCGGGCCAAAAGCGGGAAGACGTCCTCGTTGCGGAAGGGCTTTGTCAAGAAGTCGAACGCGCCGAGTTTTACGGCCTCGACGGCCACGGGAATGCTGCCGTAGGCGGTCATCATGATTACTTCCACGTCGGCCAGCGGTCCCTGCTTGATGCGTTTTAAGAGTTCAATGCCGTCGAGCTTTGGCATTTTAAGATCGGTCACCACGACGTCGAAGGGTTCCCGTGAAAGCCTTTGCAGGGCATCTTCCCCGTCGGCGGCCGCGGCGACCTCGTGCCCCTGCGAAGCCAGATCGTCGGCCAGGGTGATGCGTTTGATTTTTTCGTCGTCAACGACAAGGATTCGCATATATTGTGAGTTACAAATAATTTCAAATGGGAAAGAGATACTGATATAAGAAAAAATTAAGACAAAAACTCTATATGTAATTCACGGAAACCAATTAACCGATTATCATTGGTTAAAAACTGATCGCAACCGGCTTCTATTGCGGAAGCAAGATGCAGTGCGTCTATGGGTTTATAGCCCAGGGCGGCTCTAATCACTGCTGCGCGATCGCATGCAAGCGGGGAAATCGAGAGAACCCGAACTCCGGCAAGTTGAAAGAATGAATCGTATTCCTGTAATAATTGAGTATTACTGTCTCGCAACGGTCTGATACGACACTCCATACGAGTCAAATCACTGACGAAAATCATTTCACCCCGAGATTGAATGTCAAGAATTCTACCGGCCGCTTTGGCACCCCAATCAGATGGGTTTTCTATAAAATAGATGACTATATTGGAATCCAAGTAGATATTCAAATCGGTTGCTCCAATGAAGAATGAAATTAATGTGCATTCTTGTCAGTGGATGACTGAATGTTTTCGATTTCTTGTATTTCCTCCTCGGCTTCCCGGCGCATGGCGTTCAAGTCGGCGTCGATTTCTTCCCGAGTTCGGGGGATATGGCTGCGAGCCTGTTGGTTCGCTCGAATCCGTTCCAAAAAAGTCCCAATGTTTTCCTTTGCTTGAGGAGATGCTTCAAGATGTTGGACTGTAATCTGCACTTTACCCGGCGGCAGGTCAAGCGGCTGACTTAACTCCAACGCCCCATCCGGCCTAATGATGCCGTGGACGGTAATTTGTGTGATGTTCATGGTCGCCACCTTGATGAATTGTATTGCATGAGGTTTTACGTCGTCTATGTATTTCCGGATATTCTCAATCCGGCGCTTAATTCCCTTATTTGCATTATATCAAATTCGTTAATCCGCTTTGCATCTTGCCGCCGCGACAATACCATTATATCACATAAACCTCTGACCGCTATCGCACATGTTTTCCGACAATATCTAAAAGGAAGTCTAAATATTGCAATATCTTATTCGGGCTTGATTTTAGCCGTTTTTTCCGCCGGATTGAGGATTACCGTGAAGGTTGCTCCCTGTCCCAGGGCGCTGCGGACTTCGATGCGGCCGCCCATTTCGGAGATCAACATTCGGCACAGGCCCAGTCCCAGTCCGGTGCCGCCGGAATCGGAGCGGGTGGTGAAGAAGGGCTCGAAGATTTTTTCCAGGTTGAGTCGGGGGATGCCCACGCCGGTGTCGCTCACGTCGACGGCCACTGAGCCCATCTGATCTTCGTCCTTGCGGCCCAGGGCGTAGGTGCGCAGGGTGAGGGTGCCGCCGCGGGGCATGGCGTTTAAGGCGTTGGTGCAGAGGTTGAAGAGCACTTCCTGGGGCGTATATGGATCGCCTTGCACCGGCGCCACGTCGCCCAGTTCGCTGCGGATTTGGATATTTTTGCCGTGGCCCGGGCCGAGCATTTCGAGGGTGGCTTCCACCGCCTGGTTCACATCGGTGCTTTGCAGGGTGATTCCGCGCGGGCGGGCAAATGCCTGAACGCGCTTGGCCGTGCGTTCGATGCGTTCCAGGGCCTCGGCCATAAGTTGCACGTATTCGGTCAGGTGTGGATCGTCTTTCACCCGTTCGCCGACGCGTCTTAAGCAGTTTTGCACGCCGTCCAGGGGATTGGCGATTTGATGCGCGATTCCGGCCACCAACTGCCCGATGCCCAGCATTTTTTCCTTCTGGCGGATTTCGGCGTGTGCCCGATCCACGTATCTGCGGATGGAGGTGGTGAAGTACACGGCTATCCATAATGCGCCCGCGAAGGCCGCGAATACGCCCAACAGATACAGTCCGTCCAAAGGCGGCGCACCGTTCGCGTCTGAAGGATACTTGACGGTGAAGCGGCGGATGCAGTTGAGATATTCCAAGAGCATCACGCTCCCCACCAGGCCCGTGGAGAAAGCGGCGAAAAAATACGGCGCCCGGCCGCGCAGATACATTCCCGCGATTATCATGTGGAAAACGAAAAAGAAAAGGAAGGGATTCCGCGGCAGATCGGAAAAGTACAAGAGCAAGGTAAGGGCCGTGAGGTCAAGTGCGATTTGCCAAAAAATATTCCGTTCCACGTTTCCTTCGCCGGAGGCCGGATCGCGCCGGTTCAGCATGAAGATCAAGTTATAGCCCGCCATGGCGCAGGCAACGAGATATAGGGGCAGGGGATTGGTAACGACGTGCAACAGCGACGAGGTCAGCCAGGTCATGCCGAACACCGCTGCGCAGGCCAGCCAGCGGAGCGAGACCAACCACCGAGCGCCTTCGGGGGGAAGTTTCATGGGGGAGGGATGAAGGGAAATTATGAATTATGAATTATGAATGATGAATTTCGCGCAAAACCGCTTGCGTTTTCGCAGAAATTATCTTGAGAGTGGGCAGTGAACTGCCCACCCCTATAAACCACTGTCCACAGTCCGATGCCCCTCGCCATATACGATTTACCCTCTATGATTTACTTTTGCTTTTTTTTCGGCCGCCTATTTTTTTCCACGATACGGTGGCGGAGCGGTTGGGCAGATCGATGGTCAGGGCGACCTGGTCGCCGAATTTCGCGCCGCAGCGGCGCAGATATGCGCCGAGTCCCCAAGCCCGGCCGTCCTTGGCGGCCAATGTGCCGATGTTGCGGCCGTCCGGGGCAAGGAGTTGGAACCGGCCGCGCACGATTTTCTTCAGCGCGGCGGGGATGGTGATTACGGCATAAGTGCTGGCGGCCTTGGAAAGCCTATATCTAAGCCAAACCTTGCCGTCATCGGCTACTCCGTGCTCGTGCAAAACCCGCTGCGACGTCCGGTTGGCCCGGCGCCGGGCCAGCATATTATCTACTTGCTCTTTGGTAACCGAAGCGCCAAGCGGTCCATACAGGCTGTGGCCGAACTGTTCGATTACGGGCGACCAGGATACAAAGGCGTGAAAACTGAAGCGGTTCATGCCGGCCGCGACGCACAAGTCCTCCATGTCGCCGCGATCCATCAACGGGCCGTGTTGTTTAAGCACGCCGATCAACTTCGCCTCCACGCCGGTGAGTACTTTTTTCCAATTGCGAGGCGGATCGCAACGGATGCGATTACCCTCGATTCGCACGTTGGGCATCAACCGGCAGTATTCCAAGAGCACCTTTTCCGGCAGAGGTTCTTTCCACAAGCGTCGATTCCGGCTCAAGGCCCCGTGCATCTTGGTTGCCGTTAGGTCGCCGGCCACGGCCAGCACTTTGTCGATGGCCTTGGGCAAACCGTGTTTGGCAATGCCCCGAATAGTGAACCAACCGGCCGGTTCATCGAGCCAGTACAAGGCATCGATTTGCATCAGCACTTGCCGGACCAGGCGGGCATCGGCCGGATATCGCCGGGCGATTATGCGCACCATGTTCGCAACCGTGACCAGGCCGTGAAAATAGACCTCTTTTTTGGCCAGATCGGCAATAGCCGGCACGGCGTCGACCTGTTCGGGCCGAACCGCCATATAACCTTTTGCCTCGTGTTTCTTGCCGTGTTTTCCCGGTGCAAGATTTGCTTTTGCTTTTATTTTAAGCCGGCGGCCGGCCGGCGATTTGCCCTGATCGACCTTGACGATTTTGAACGAAAGCGGGCGGTTCAACAATTTCGCCCCGGCGGCCACAACCTCTAGCGAAACGCCCAAGGCCGTGAGTCCTTTTTCGACCAGTTCGGCCTCTAATTTCTCCGCCGGGGCCGGAACGTGTTGGTCGATCAAGGCCAAGGCGCGGTCCATCACCGGGGCCGAGATGGTTCCTGCCCCGCGTCGTTTTTTAATCAGTTTAGCGCAGATTTGACGGACGCGTTCGCGGGTGATGCCGAAGCGATCGCCGATTTCGGTAAGAGTGTGCGTTTGCCCGTCCTCCCACCCGTAATAGCCCATGAGGATTTCCCGGTTTCGCGTGGAGGGCGACGAGGCGAAAATCCGGATTATTTCATCTTCCAAGGTTAATTTTGGCATAACTTCGAGTGCCGCCCGCAACGAACGGACTTGGTCCAATATATAAACGACGTCGGCCGGATCGCGCGTGCGGGAGCGAAGCTGCTCGGCCAGATCGAAGGCCGTTTGGGCTTTGTCATCGACGGCGCGTATCCAATGTCCGAAGCGGGGATCGTCGCGGCCAATGGATTGGATATGCTTAAGCGCGGCCAGCTTTTCCGTTTCGGCCGTCAATTCGGCGGATAGTTTTGAAGATATCATTTCCCGGGTTTTCCCGCCGCCCGCCGTTTTTTGTGCTGATTCCAAGGCGGTAAGCAAATCCAAAAGGCATCTCGGCCCAAACGCCCGGATGGAAAGAATCTCTCCCAGAGTGTAGTTTCCGAGCCGTTCCGGCCGGTCGTCTAATCCTTCGCGTATGAGACAACGGCGGGTGCGGTTCTCCAAACGCAGGTCGTCCAATCTCAGGTTCGGCAAAGGGCGCGGGAAGCGGCGGCCTCGCAAGGTTTTAAGCGACTGACGGGTTGAAACGCATTTCAGCACGGCTTGGGCCAACTGACCAATGGCCTCGGCCGGAAATCGCCGCCAGACGCTTTCGTCCAAATCGCAGAGTCTCAACTCCGCTCCGCCGAGTTGGTCGTGCAACCGTTTGGGTATCGGTTCCATGAGGATATCACGCAGCGCGAATGGGGCAATTGGCGCGCCCGGCCGGGGATATCGATTCGCCACTTTAGGCGTGGCCATTGTGACGCTCCTTACACCAATCCACCTGAACCTGCCTTAAAGCGGCATTATAGCGGCTATATGCGCTTATGAACAGAGGCTGAAGAAAAAAACAGGGCGACGGGTGGAGCGATAATACTAAATGATGAGTGGTTGGCCGGCAGCGGGCAGCGAGGGGTGGGCAGTTTACTGCCCACTTTGGATATACATATATTCGCAAAACCGCAAGCGGTTTATATCAATAGTCGGCATTCATCCCGCATCTTTCATCCTTTATTTATCATCCCGGGGGCCAAGTAAATTTTCGGCCGGCCAACATGTGAAAGTGCAAGTGCATGACCTCCTGGCCGGCGTCGGGTCCGCAGTTGGTCACAACCCGATATCCGCCGGAAAGTCCGTTTTTTGCCGCTATGGAACCCATGACGCTAAATAAGTGCCCGACGATCGCCTCGTCCTCGGCCGATACGTCGTTGACCGTGGGAATTTCCTTTTTGGGAATGACAATCAAGTGCGTGGGCGCGTGGGGATGAATGTCTTCAAAGGCCAGGCACAGGTCGTCCTCGTACACGATGCGGGCGGGAATTTCGCGGTCGATTATTTTCTTGAATATGCTTTTGCTTGACATGGTCTTATATTTCATCCATGGGTATGCCTTCATCGGTCAGCAAAACCGGGATATTATCGCGAATCGGGTACATGACTTGGCCGTCTTGCCGTATCAATCCCTGTTGGATCGGGGCGGTCAGGGGGCGTCCTGCCCTGTCCTTCACCCGACCGGCGCTAATGGCTTGATTGAGCCGGTCGATAAGCTGCTCCTCGGCGATCCGCAGAGGTTGGTGGCTTACCGGACAGACGATGATTTCCAATAGTTTCTGATTGATCATGATCTACCTCCCGGCTGGATTAATTAGTCTCCAACATGCCGTATTTAGTCCTATTCGACAAGGGGGGGCGGTCGAGCGTTAAAGATTCATTCCCGGCCGATCTCCGTGATGTTGACAGGCATTGAATACATTATTTAGAATGCGTTTTTCTTTTATTCATTTGTCCGTCAGGAAAAGAAGGATATTTGTGGCTAAGTTTGTTTATCGGCGCCGCCGTAATTGTGAATCAGCTACATAAGGGCAAGCATTCAATTAAGTAAGGGGCCTTTCCGAAAAAACCATGAATACAAACACCAACAAGAATCGCTTCTTTGTCATGGACGACGGCAAGAACGTGATGTTCACGTTTATCCTCGTCAGTTCGCTGTTTCTTCTTTGGGGAGTCTGCAACGGGATGATTGACGTGATGGACAAGCACTTTCAAGAAGAGTTGCACTTGACCTTGGCCCAATCCGCGAATGTGCAATGGGCGCATTACTTGGGCTATTTCTTGATGTCATTGCCGGCGGGTTGGCTGGCGAGCAAACTGGGATACAAAGGCGGCATTATTGCCGGCCTTCTGATGGTTGCCGCGGGCGGACT
>JBEKGL010000049.1:0-12767 GCA_050012815.1 Thermoguttaceae bacterium | reverse complement strand
GAAATATCCAAGGCCCTGCCGAATCTGAAATTCGAGGTCCTATGCAAGGAAATCGCCACGCAACAGTATGTGATCGAACTTTCCGCCGCCCCGGCGGCCGAAGACCCCGACCGCTACGCCGCTAAAATCCTGGCCACAATCCTCGGCGACGACAGCGGCAGCCGGTTATATTGGGAACTGGTCGATCCCGGCCTGGCCGAACAAGTCACATTAAGCCACTGCGAATATCAAGGCTCGGGCCTGATGATCACCTACATGAGTTGCGAGCCGAATTGCGCGGCCGATAATCTGCAAGCCATCTTGAAAGTCTATCGGCTCGCCGAAACAAAGGGACTCACCGAGGAGGAACTGGTCCAGGCCAAAAGCAAAATCCGCTCGCGCATCGTACTCTCTTCCGAACGCCCCCGCGGCCGGCTCTTCGCCGTTGGCAGCGAATGGATCTATCGCCGCGAATACCGCTCCGTGGACGAGGACCTTGACTGCATCGCCGCTATATCATTGGGTCAAGTTCACGATGTTTTGAGGAAATATCCCTTATCTAAATGCACCATATTGACCATCGGCCCGTTGGAAATAATATCCCCGCCGGACTGAAGCGGCAAAGCATTCGGATGTGAATTCTATCGCAAGGTTTACAAATTTTCCGGTCTGGGAATTATTGAATTGCACCGTTTCCGTAGCAAAGTTCCGTTAAGACGGACTTTATCGCCGATTCCAGTCCGGCTTCCCATAGCGAGCCGAGCAGTTCCGGCAGGACCTCGTCGAAGGGCCGCTCCGGATCGCCGCGCAACAGGCGGTCGCATTCGCCAAGGTATTTGTGATATGATTCATCGATGTTCTGCGCGAGGAAATTGACGTCCTCGTCGTTTAGATTGCGGAAAACTTCTGCCAGATGACGTGTGCATTTCCCAATAAGTTGTTTGTCGCTAAAAAACGGCCGGCAATCTTTGATAAAAGCCTCTTTGGACATTCGCTCCAAGCCTAGCGCGGCGAAATAATTGACAGATTCGCCCTTATATCCAAATAATTTCATGTAAAGACCCGCGGCCATGCAACACAAAGGGCCGCTGTCGGGCGATTGTGCCAGCCGATTGAATTCCGATTCGACCAGTTGATTCTTGTGCCGATAAAATAACGTGGTGACTTGGCACAGAGTCCAAGGCCAAGTCGATCGGGGAAATAGTTCGTTGTTAAATTTCGCTCCGTAATATATCAAAGAGTTTGGATCCATCCAATTGAATGGATATGGCTTTTCCGTAGGTTTTTCTGGAATATCGAAATCAGTATCTTTTTTAGAGGACGATTGATTCATCAATTGATCAATCGGGTCCAAAGCCCCACACAACAGTAATTTATCGGCAATATCCAACCATTTCTCGTTATATGAATGTTCTTTAAAATAATATCTCGTTAATGGATCACGGCACACGAACATCAAGAATGATCCGATGGGGCGATTGGTATCGTATAAATTTACAGAGTTTTTCGATTCACGATGAATAGCCGCTATGCTTTTTATGAATGCCCCGGGCTGGAACAGTACTTCAACTTTTGTGGTCAGGGATGATTCTTGTTTATCAGATTTGTCATTGGATTTGCTTGAATATTCACCGGTACAAGATATTAAATGCCCGTTTGTCGCATCTATTTTCCAACACTCTATATTATCGGCTGCATTTATCCTCAAAACACCGTCTTTCAATGAACATTCAGCTTTATGTTCATGTGCAATTGACAAGAAATGCACCGGCTGCAAACTCAATTGCAACTGAAAGGGGGCCGAGCGTTTATCATCATCGCGTGACTTCACTCCAAAACCAATATCGAAATGGTAAGGCAGATCTTGATCGTATGGTTCATTCATCTTTAGTCCTAGAATTGCGTTAATATCAGCGATTTGTTTCACACGGAACTGACTTTTGGTCTGAGCGTTGATTAGTCCAAATTCCTTTAAAGAGTTTATAAGACGATATTCATATATTGGTTCTTTCCCATCCTCGGGAGAATATTCCGAATGGCAATTAAGTGTCGTTCCCTCCTTTGGCGACTGAATAAACTCCCACTTTCCCTTTTCATTTTTGAGCCGAATCACTAAATCCCCATCCCAATGATTGCTGTCGGAGAGCCATTTTTGTAGTTTAAGCAGTATTTCTTCCTCTTGTGCCAGAGGTTTTGAAAGCGGCGGTGCGTGTGGGTATTCCACGAGATTGAAATGCAGCAGGATTTTGTCGTCTGCCGAGGCCGGTTTCATGGGCGTGACTTCCGCTTTAATAAACCGCGCCGATTCCCAAAGCTTTTGCTTGACGCTCAACCAATCATCTCGCGTGAAATTCATGCCCGGCTTTAAGCCCAGGTATTTTGTTATGTCATCTTTGGAGTTAATCGTGTTGCCCGCTATGTCAATCGAACCGATTTCGGCCCCGGGCCCTTCGTCAAGAATGTCGACGATTAGATTGGCCGTATTCTTATCTGAATCGAGTTCCAGCCACGATTCGGTTTTGGGGAAATAATAACCCAACTCGGCCATGGCGGCCGATATGTCCTCGTCCACGCTTTCCGCCGGTTTAATTTTCGCAGAACCGGCATAGCGATCAACAACCGGAGACTGCCACCCTTGAAACGCCGCCGGTTTGCCTGATTCCCATACCGCCGGATTCTTCTCCACTGATTGTCCATCTTTGCCGACCCAAGTAACTGTCTTCTCCCCATTCTCATACGCAATGGATTGCGGTATGGCATCAGGCGGGTAATGCGAAGAGGAAAGTCTTTTTACTAATTTCCCGATAGGGATCGACCGGGCATTTCGAACCCGGATATCTCCAGCTTTATAGCAAGGCCCTTCCTCGATTTCTAAAATTATATTTCCTGAATCAATATCTATATTTGCCTTAACCTCCGTTTTTGGAAAACCGGATTGATGATAACCCGCCTGTATGGAGTATTTCAATTCATCAATGTATTCTAATAGGTCGGCCGAAGGCGTTGCCGCTATATGGCAACCAAGCGACTTGGTTAGTGCTTTTGTAATTTCATCGGACTTAAAGGTTTTTGCCCCCCTGACGACCAAGCGATCCGGGTCGCCATAATCGCCTACCTGGGATGAGGAAGGTTTTGTATTATCTGATTTTTGTTGTTGGGTATTTTCCGGTTTATTGGGAACTAAAGACGACGCATTTTCCGTCGGTGATTTATCCTTTTCGTCGAGTTTGAACTGCCCGAATTTAAAATCTTGTCCCGAAGCATTGAGTGCTAAAACGATATACCACCCAATGCAATACCAGAATCCGGCCCAAAAACGAGGTTTTCCGATCATGGATATCCCTCCAAATAGTTAATCGAATTTGATAAAAACCTAAGATGCTTTACCTATTGTGTCAATTGCAGTTTCTAGCAACTTGGACATGCTAGAACAAAGAAAGTTTCCCAACAATAAATTACAGTTATGCCTGGTCTTGAATCCAAGTCATATCAGGATATATACTTGTAATAAGATGGAATAAATAATCTGCAAGGAAATTCATTATGAGCATCGAACCAGCTACCCGTATGAATCGAGTAAAAGTGATTATAGAAAGGGTGGAGGACGGCTATATTGCCTATCCTCTGGGCATGAAGGGGATTGTGATCGGGCAAGGCGATTCCTATCACGAGGCATTAGCCGATGTCACTTCAGCCATTCAAGCTCATCTCAGCGAATTCGGACCTGATTGCCTTCAAGAGGCAACTTCCGCCATAGAAGCTTTTATTGCCGAAGCAGAGGTGCCGATTTAATGGGTAAATTCCCTCGGGACGCTCCAAAAAGGTAGGTAATTTCGGCTTTGGAAAAGTTGGGATTTGAACTTGTGCGTGATCGAGAACACGTACAAATGCGGCGGCGCGAACCAGATGGTACATTTACTCCTTTGACCATACCATCCCATAGATTCATTAAAGGTTCGACATTGCGAATGATTTGTACCCAAGCCGGAATCGCTCGGGTAGATTTCCTTCGTGCATTTGATGAAACGCATTAGTTTCACTTTTAGGCTTATGAGCCGTGTGACCGGTGGGGATTATTGCCATGGAAGCCATCCAATATATCGTCATGTTACTGCTCGGAATCGCCTTGGGAGCCGTTGCCGCATGGTTTTTTCTCCGCGCCGGGATATCAAATGCCTTTCAGCAGGGGCAAGGCGAAAGCCGCGCTGAAATGGCGGCCCTGGGCAGCGAATGGATCTATCGCCGCGAATACCGCTCCGTGGACGAGGACCTTGACTGCATCAATGATTAGTATACACATCTTCCGGAGAAAATAATGGTTGAAGAAAACAAACGCCGGGTGCTGGCCGAGGGCAAATACGTGCGGCTGGTTGCCCGGGGACGTTGGGAATGGGCCGAACGCACAAACACCTCGGGAGCAGTGGTAATTCTCGCCCTCACCTCCGACCGCCGAATGGTGTTGATCGAGGAATATCGCCGCCCTTTGGACGCCTGGGTTGTGGAATTGCCGGCCGGCCTGGTCGGCGACGAGCCGGGCACGGGCGAGGAAGATTTGATCGAGGCCGCCAAGCGCGAACTGCTGGAAGAAGCCGGCTGCGTTTCCGAGCACTGGCAACATCTTATCGAAGGCCCCAGTTCGCCGGGCCTGACCAACGAACGCTATACCATGTATCTTGCCCTGGGTGCAAGGAAGGTAAGCGACGGCGGCGGCGACGAGTCGGAAGATATTCACGTCCGCCTGGTTCCTTTGGATCAGGTCGAACAATGGCTCGATGAACAACGCCGGGGAGGATTGCTCGTCGATCCCAAGGTTTATGCGGCCTTGTATTTCGCCGCAAAGTCATCCTGAACAAAGCGAAGCCAATTTAAAATTTGCAATTGTAATTCGCAATATAAACGATACGCGTTAATCGCCTGTTTTAAAGCGTTCTTCAGCCCGATCCCAATCGACCACGCGCCACCAGGCTTCGACGGCGTCGCTTCGACGATTCTGGTGTTTCAGATAATAAGCATGTTCCCAAACGTCAAAGGCCAAGATCGGGGTGCGGCCGAACATACAGGGGTTGTCATTGCCGGGCATGGTTTCGATAAGCAAATTTCCCGCCCCATCGCGGCTCAGCCAGACCCAGCCGCTGTCGAAAATCTCCAATACTGCTTGGGCAAACCGCTGCCGAAATTGCTCGTGGCCGCCGAATGTCGCGTCGATGGCCGCGGCCAGCGCGCCCCGGGGATTCCCGCCTTCGTTCGGACCGATGCCCGTGAATAACCATGTATGACACGCATCGCCGCCGGCATTGTTGCGCACGGCGGCGCGAATTATTTCGGGCATCTTATCGAGCGATCGGATCAATTCCATTACGCTTAGCGATTGAAACGCCGGATAATTCACTAAAGCGGCATTTAGTTTATCGACATAGGATTGATGGTGTATGCCGTGATGGATCTCCATCGTCCGCGCGTCGATATATGGTTCAAGAACATTGTACGAATACGGCAAGCGGATGAGACTGAACATGATCCTCACTAATCATCTGATGCGTGACTGCCCACGAGTGTGGTTGAATCATTAATTCTATATGTTTTCACGTCCGCTGCTAACCCTGCGTATTAAGAGAGAATTCCCCCCAGCTTTAATGGGCTTTCGCGGAATCACATCTTCCTGTTATTTGCATATCATAACAAAATGGGGACTGGCGCCCTTCCTATTGACGTTTGCATGGCAAATGAACCTAGGCCGTCCAACGGACGGCCGGAAAATGGGGTGAAAAGGTTTACTTGCCGGGTCATTATCCAAGCAAACATCAATAAGACCTCATTTCAATTGTTTTCATGGAAATGTCAGAAGCCAGTCTCCATTTTGTTAGACGCTATATGGAATTTCCCCCTAAATGATGAGTCCTCTTTTCACCGTTGGATGGATTGTTTAAAATCTGACCCATGGTTCATCTGCTGAATAATCCTCTACTTTAGGAAAAAATGCCATGGAGCGGACACTAGTACTGCTTAAACCGGATTGCGTCCAGCGGCGGTTGATCGGACGGATGATCAGCCGATTTGAAGAAAAAGGCCTCAACATTGTGGCCATGAAACTAATGCGGGTTGTGCCGGAATTGGCCCGCCGCCACTATGCCGAACACGTAAAAAAGAACTGGTATCCGCAACTCGAGGCCTTCATTACCGCCTCGCCGGTGGTGGCCATGATCGTCGAGGGCCCGGAGGCCGTCCGCGTGGTCCGCGAAATGGTCGGGGCGACGAACGGATTGAAGGCCTCGCCGGGCACGATCCGCGGAGACTTCGGCACCAGCCAGCAAATGAATCTCCTTCACGCCTCGGACTCTCAGGAAGCGGCAAGCCGGGAAATGGAAATTTTCTTCAACTCCGGCGAAATCCTGGCCTACGACCCAACCATCCGCCGCTGGCTCCGCTCGGCTGAAGAGAATTAACGGAACTTTGTTATGCCAATTCCAATTGAAATAGAGCGATGCCGCGTGTTTACCTTGGTGGAAAACACACTATTTTAACGGGATGGACGCACCGGTTTGAATTAGAAAGCGTATTAAGGAAGAGCCACTCTTTTCATAGTTTTTCGATGTAGGGCTTTCCACCCTCCCACTTCAGATTGATTTCGACGTCGTTGCGTGGGCCGGTGACGTCGATTTCCAGACCGGAAGTGGCGACATCCTTGTATTTTTTAGGAGCGAACCATTGCATTTTGGACGAATTAATGCCTTTACCGGCATTTACCGCGACAGGATGCTTGCCCATCATGCAACCGTCATCTTCGGTAAAGGTGGTAAGCGTGAACTTTCCTCCGGGGCCTAATGTGCCGCATGACGACCGTTCGCCTTTGGGAAAGACTTGTACAACGCCATATTCCAATGGTTTGCCGTCGATAAGAACCCGGCCTGAAACGGGCACTCGCTTGGGCAAGCCGTCTCCGCAACCGCTAATCGAGGCAAAAAAGAGCGCCGCGAGCGCTATCCAAGACGGATTTAAACGGCATAAGCAGTTCATAAAAACACCTTATTTAACAATTCAGTCGTTTGCAGTGGAGTTTATTTGCAAATAGGCGATTTATTAAAAATTCGCGCTGACGATCTCTTTTGAGGCCCGCGTGGAAAGCGCCTGATAGAGCGCCGTTGCGATGGTATCGGAGACAAAAACGACGTGGCCGTCGCCAAAAGCGAAATTGGCGCCCCCCATGTGCCGGCTTCCAAACGCGCCGTTGAAGTCGTCGCCGTTGTCCGAGTCGATCAAACCTTTGCCCGGAAATGTGTTTAGCGGATTAGTGGTATAGCGAATGGTTGTATGTCGCTGACCCGCGGTCCACTTACACAAGCCGTCTCTTAATTCACCGACGAAAAAAGTATGTGAAACGCCGTCGGTAATGTCTTTTCGCGTATACTGCCTTTTATAAATGAAAGGGCCGTCGTTATCGATTTTAATTTGCCAAGGGTGCCCTGGCGGTCCCTGGGTCCCGCCAACCACGGCATAACTGCCGGTGGCGCCTACCCCGGTATTGTCGTTCACATCTCCGGAAAGGTCGGTTGTCGGCGGCGACGGATCAGAGGGGCAAACAAACAACACGGGACGCGTCATGACTGCTCGGCCGTTTCTGGAATTTGGATCTATTGGAATCGTGGTTGTCCAGAGCGTGGTCAAGTCGAAGTTTTCGTAAAGCCCGCGGAATTCCACATAAGGCAGGATCAACACAAAAGTGCTAATAGCCAGACGCTTTGTCGTCGGATCGTTTGCACAAGAAACACAATTTTTGGTGCTTGTTTCTGTAATTCCATCGCAACCCTTGCGGCCGGGAGGGAATTTTCTAATGGTGTTTTCAAATCCATCTATGCCCAGGCCCATTTGTTTTAAGTTATTGACGCATTGAGATCGCCGGGCCGCCTCCCGAGCAGCTTGTATGGCCGGCAACAATAGAGCAACCAGAATGCCGATAATGGCAATCACCACCAGCAATTCGACCAGCGTAAACGCCGATCTGAGGGCCGGGAGTTTCTTCGTCGTCTTCTTTCGAGTATTGCAACGAGACATTTCCACTCCTCCAATCGCAAAAATAAAAACCATATAATAATTTCTGGGGACAGGCCCTTTCATAAAGTCTATATTTCAACCGTTTTCATGGAAATGCCGGAATCCAAATCCCATATCGGTTGATTCAATTGTCTCAAAAGATTAGATGCCTTATTCTAAAAATTATACAAGAAATTGTCAATAATGCGTAACGAAATTTAAGAATTTGCGATTAATTGGAGAGACAACAAAGATTTGGCTCCCAAAGACATCAAGTCTGACCTGTAAAACACAACTAGAGTCTTCCGGCAGGAGTTTCATTTCGAATTTGCGCAATCATATCGCGGGTGGCGGATTCCACGGCCTCTTGCCAACGGGCCGAACCGAACCGTTCGGAGTAAGGTTTGATGGCATGGGCGAAGATGATGCCCCGGGAATTGTTGATTATCGCCCCTTTTCCCTGCCCGTCGAATGCACCGGCCACATCGGCGGCCGATCCGCCTTGAGCCCCATAACCGGGTACGAGAAACCATGTATGGGGCATTGCCGCACGCAGTTCGACCAACTGGCGGGGATATGTTGCCCCAACAACCGCCCCGACTATCCCGTAGCCGCAATTGCCCACGGTCTGAGAAGCCATGCGCTCGACATATTCGGCCACGTGGGCAAAAACCGGCCGGCCGCCGGAGGGCAAATCCTGAATCATCCCGCCGCCCGGATTCGAGGTTTTTACCAATACAAACACCCCGGCCGATCGCTCCTGGGCCACGTCAATAAACGGCCGCAGACTGTCTTCGCCAAGGTAGGGATTTACAGTCAAGGCGTCGGCGCCCCAAGGGCTTTGTCCGCCGGCGCCTAAAAAACCTTGGGCGTAGGCCGTGGCCGTCGATCCTATGTCGTTGCGTTTGCCGTCCAAAATTACCAGCAAACCTTTTTCCCGGGCGTAAGCCATGATTTCGGCCAATACCCCCATCCCGTCGGGGCCAAGTTGTTCAAAAAAGGCGGCCTGCGGCTTGACTGCCGGAACCAGCGGGGCGACAACGTCGATAATCCCTTTGCAGAACTGCTTATATGCCCGGGCCTGCTCGTTCCAGCTATTCGCACCTCCGCTGGGCAATAACTGTTTGGGCAAAGATTCGATCCGGGGATCCAACCCCACCAACACCGGATTTTTCAAACGTCCCACCGAATCGGCCAAACGATCGATAAATGAATTCACGATAAATTCCTAAGTTTTCAGTTATCAGTTGTCAGTCTTCAGTTAATAGTCTACAGTCTCCAGCCTATAGCCTCCAGCCTCCAATCTCCGGTCTCCAGTCTAAATTACTTATTGAAAAGGCGTTGTATAATCGGCTTTGATCTGTATACTGGTTGGCAGTATGGTATAGATGAGCCCATACCCAATTCGGGGCGTGGCGCAGTCTGGCTAGCGCGTCTGAATGGGGTTCAGAAGGTCGCAAGTTCGAATCTTGTCGCCCCGACTTCTTCAAGGGGATAAGTTCAGAAATTGGACTTATCCCCTTTTTCGCTACAAAAGTGTACTTCTGCCAACCCACGTATTGCCACTGGTCCGCCGCTGCCGGGGCCAAGTGATTGGTCCATTCCCTTGCAAAATAGTTCTGACCCCGTTTTCCTTTGGCCCAGTTTTCCTTAGTCGGCATGCGCGTGCCCCAGCACGCCAGAGAACACGATCAGGTCTACAAGGTCGTCGATTAGACGGCGTTTTAATCAGCCGGGTGCCACGTCGCAATTTCTAAAACGAATATTCCAAGCCGGCGGTGGCTCCGTGATAAAACACGCCGGAGTTGCAATTGACGCCAAGCGCTTGCACGTTCATTGGCAATAAAGTGATATACGTTTCCTGAACCTGTCCAGGCGCCAAAGCAACGCCTTGCATCCAGATTGCTTCGTAACCGGCCTTTAGCGAAAGACCCTTGGCAACTAGATATTTGCACTGCAGGCCGGTTTCGCCGACGAAGGCCGCGTGGTTGGTCGAAGCGGACCCTGATCTCAATTGCTTAGCGATAACGCTGACCACGGTTGTCTGTTCCACGTTGTTGTCGAAAATTCCGACCTTTAACAGCCCGTCAATCGAAAAGCGGCCGCGCTCCAAAATTTTCCCACCCCCACCGATCTGGAAACCATAGAGATTGTTTGTCGTCGTTGTATTCCAGAAATCCCAGTTAGACAGTTCCGAGGGGATGGGATTCAATGTTCCCACAAGATTTTCACTGAGGTTCATCCAACGGAATCCAGCCAGCATGGTTACTCGGCAACAAGGATTCCATCGCACGTTAAACTCTGCATTATAAAGTTTCGTGGCATAGTCCCAGTCCATTGCTTGGGTTGCAAGATATGGCGGTTGATTTGTTTGAGTAAAGCCGCCAGGAGCTCTCATTACCAGCCAGTCTATTGGATCGTCGGGACCAATGGGTCTGAAGCTGCTCCAGCCGTCGATCTGAAAATACGACAATTCCAATTCGTAGCCACAATCGCCGTGGCGAATCAAGCCTACCCTTGGTCCACCGCAGAAGCCTTGTTGAAAATCGTTGCTATTGAGCGCCTCGGCGCCAAGGGTTTTGAACGGATCGTCGTGGAGCGGCACTCTTTCAACAAGCGTTTGATTTGCGCCGCCGATCCGGTCCAGGATGATGAAATCGGCCGAGGCAGTCCATCGCGGACAACAATACGACTGACAGCAGCCCACATCACGGCAGCCGGCACACTGCGACTGGTCAGCCATCGTCTCGGAAATCGACGGCGGTGAATCTTCCCCATCGCCTGTAAGCAAGCGGTAGGCCGCCGGGTCGTTCTGGCCCAGGGCAGCGGCGGAACTTGTCATCAATACTAAAATCGCACAAATAACAGTTCCGAATAAGTTGCGAGAATTCATCTATTTCCCTCCTTGCACGATAAGGCACATCTCATGGGATTGGCCCCATAAACTTTGCATCGGCCCTACAATCCTTAAAATCCATAAAATAGGTTAAACCGGACTCTTTGAAAGATATATGCATCGCCATTCATATTAATCTGCTTCGGATAGAGACAGAATGGGTAATGCAGATTAACTTTAGGGTCGGTTTTTCCAGACACGATATACCGCCGGTAAATTCAGTGCGTTTTACCCAGTCTACGAATGTTGAACGAAAATGATGATGAGTCGTCGGATATGCGGTTCGATGGCCGCCGCGCCCCGTAGAAAAAGTTCAATTGGCGTCCAGTCGCCCTGACTTCCTCAAGGGAATAAGTTCAGAAATTGGACTTATCCCCTTTTTGCCCTTTCACAGCCATACAAAGCCAATGCTCCGCCGCTGCCGGGCCACGTTTTGGTAGAGAGTGGCAGGGTGCGATTGTGGGGTCGATTACGGAGCCGGCTCGATCGTGCTCGAGCGATGTGTAAGTGGCAGACCACCCAAAGCACTGGCAAAGCCAGTGGCACACAATCTCAGCCCCTTTTCATCAGTGCCACCCCGCCGGATAAGCTATCTGGCTGATCATTGTTTCGATCCGTTGGTACTCGGTCGCTCGGATTTCATTGGGGATATCGGACATTCTCCTTGGTTCTGGGGGACCACCTTCGGTCGGCCGAGCAGTGCTGACGTCCTACATCTCTTTGCGTTTACCCTTGGGTGCCACAAAGCGAAACAATGCCTGAATCATGGAATAGTTCCCCTTTTCTTCCATTCAAAACTCAATTTGGTACTTCTGGGTCATCTTCCGGCGGATGTCCGTGGTGGCAGCGATGAGGTCTTGACGCAGCTTCTGAACGTCAGTGGTCATGATGGCCGTTTCCTCCGCCCGGACGACGCGTTTTTGGGCACCGGCGGCCTTGATGTCGGCCATCTGTGCACCGCGGCCGTAGGCGCCATAAGCTCCGTAGCGATACCCCCATAGCCGTAATTGGCCGAATACACGCCACCGCCGGTAGCCTGCGTTTGGCGAACGTTCGACTGGATTCCCATCGTCTTTACCGAGCCGCTCGCCTGACGCAGCGTATCGGCAACAAAGGCACTGTAATTCAGAAGTTCTTCGTCCACACCGAGGATGGGCATTCGCTCGATTCGCTTGGCATACTTATCGAAAAAAAAGCCGAAGGAAGCGATGCTCTTCGCACTGCGCATGTCTTTCTTCAGATCGTCAACCATACTCGCTACTGCCCGAAAGTATTCCCGTGACTTCTTCGCCTCCATCGCCGGCAGTTCGCCAGGACTGACGCTTGGCGCCTTGGCCACGCTATTTTCAGAGACCGGTGAATTGATTACGCTCATCAACCGCTGCCTACCGCTGTCGGAGAGTGTGCCAGCCAGTGAGATCTCGCTGCCCTTGGTCTGGACGGTCCATGACTGAAAGTCCTCTATCAATGCACCCTTGTCAGACAAGACCTGGAGCAATAGCGGCTTCGCAAAAGATGCGACGGGCGAAGCGTCGGTGCGCAAGTCCACGGCGATCTTGCTAGATTGTTTCTCACCGATGCGAACGCCAATTCGGATCCCCTGAATGTTGCTGAACAATTGTGTTGTCTTAACCAGATCTGCCTGCCACTCATCCAAGTCTTTCTGGTGCGATTTCAGGTACTTGCCAACGCGCTCGAACGACATCACGCCATCGAGATCCAGCGCCATAATGATCTCGCTGCCGGCCTCGTCGGAGTAGACGGCCGCCTTTTGCAGGTAAGGGGAGAGCGGAGGCGGGGATGGTTTGCGCACTTCGCGAATCCAACGCACTACTTCCTGACGGTTCGCCGGCGCCATCCCGCC
>JBEKGL010000048.1:0-12882 GCA_050012815.1 Thermoguttaceae bacterium | reverse complement strand
GCATTGTCCGAACTGCCATCGCCAGCGACGAGGGTGTAAGTGAAAGTATCACCGGCATCGGGATCGGTCGTGGTAAACGTGCCGACGGCGGTTCCGGAGGGTTGATTTTCGGCAACCACGGCGGCGGAGAGCGCTATATCGGTCGGCGGTGAATTGTACATGGCGCCGACAATCGCATCGGACAAGGCAACATTGAAGAGCTTTACTTCGTCGATCATGCCGTGGAAATAGTCCACCCGGCCCCCGCCGTATTTGGCCGCGCCGACGATGACGCTTCCCGTGGGGGCGCCGACTATGCTGAACGACGTTGAAGCTACAAGCACGCCATTAACGTATAGCTTCAACAATGAGCCGGTATAAACGCCGACCAGGTGATACCAGGTGTTGGCGGTCGGCGTGGTGGACCACATGGCTATGGCTTCGCTGCCGGTGCCGTTATCGCCTGTTAACGAAAAGGAGCCGCCGGAACGCTTCTGGAAGAAAAAGGTGGAATTGTTGGTGCCATCCTCAGAAATCATAGTATTCCATCCGCCATCGCCGTTCCAATTCACCCACGCGCTAACCGAAAAAGGTTGCGATGTATTGACCAAGCTTCCTGTGCTATTGGCATATTGGGTAGTGCCGTTGAACGACAGGCAAGTGCCGACCTGTCCCGTGGCGTACGTAGGGCTGTTGACGAGCGTTAGAGTATTGTTGTTACCGGAGGAATCGTTGCCGTTGCCGTCGAGTTTCCAGTACGCTACAGGATTGATGACCTGGACCGAGGCGGTGAGATTGGTCGAACCGCTCGTTGCGGTGATGGTTGCCGTTCCCGACGCCGGTGCGGTGTAAAAACCGGATGCGGTGATTGTGCCCGCGGTGGCGCTCCAGGTAACAGACGAACTCAATGACCCAATCGCTTTGCCGAACTGATCGAGATACGCGGCGGTGAACTGCTGCGATGCGCCGGGCAACAGGGTGACTGAGGCAGGAACAATACTCACGCTGGTTTGCGTTTGAACGACGGTCACGTTTACACTGCTGGTGATCACGCCGCCGTAAACATCGGCAAGGGTCACTGTCATGGTGTAATTGCCGGCTTTATAGAACGTGGCAATGGTGTTTTTCCCGGCATTGGTGTCGTTGACGCTGAATGTAGGATATGTGGCGCCGATCGGCATGGCGGTGACCGACCAATCGTATATCACATTTGCTTCGCCTTGGATATCGTTGGCAACGACCGAGAGACTCGTTGTCGTACCGGTTATAGTGCCGGGCGAAGCGCCGGCCGGCGTGACCAGGGTGATTGGATTGAGATTGAACGCCGCGTAGTTAGCACCAGGCGTGGGATAACCGGCGGTCCAGTTCGCCGCGTCGTTGCCGTATGCGGTGGCCGAAATGCGATTGAGCGAAGCTCCGGCGCCATCGGCCAATGTCGGCCACAAACCGCTATCCCCGTATGTGATTTGATCCATGCGGTCATAGGGCACGTCACCATCCGGCTGCGGATCGTCGGGATATTTCAACTCTATCGTGTCGCCGGACTTGTCCAATGTGTGAATATACGAGCCGTAGATCGGTACCGATGAGGGAATATTGTACTTTGTGCGGAAATACGTGGGATTACATTCTACTATCAATGCGTAACCATTTGCAGGAATGGTTGCGCCGACGGGGAATATGTAGTCCACTCCCTCGGTCAAATGCCAAGTATTTTTCGGTAGAGCTGGATCGTAAAGCTTTACCTCCTGGCTCGTGATGTTCTTTAATTCGATAAACGCATCCCCGCCGGTATCCGGATGATAATAGATTTCGTTAATCACCACCGGGCCGACCAGCGGCTGGCTATTGGGCGCTTGGTAAGTGGGCGTGGCCATGGCCACGAAATCCTTGCCGCCGGTGCTCTTAATGTAGCGGCCGAGCGTTACGCCGGTGTCGCTGGAACTGAAATCCTGAGAGATTTGGAAACTCGTAAGTACTCCGCTTGCCGCGGAAGTCAAATAGACCGTGCCGCCCATTTCGCCCAGCGTAAAGGGCGTAATACATCCGGCATTCGCCGTGCTGCCGAAGTTATCGCGACAGTTGAATGCCTTGTATCCGTAGGCGGTAATGACCGTTCCGTCGGGTATCCGGTATTTTTTCAGATCGGAGCCGTCGTTACTAAGATACCAGCCGCCGATGTTGATGCTTGCGCCGGTGGTGTTGTAGAATTCGACCCAATCCCCCATACCGCCTGATTCATCGGTGCGGTGAGCAAGTAGTTCGTTGACCACGACGGCATCGACTGCGTAGTCGGGCGTTTCATCTGATCCCGGCGAGCCGGTGGCGGTATGGCTGGCAAACCAGCCTTCGCGCTGATCCCACAACGTCCGGTCCGTTGCGCTAGCGTTGCGGATCACCAGCGAATTGCCCGTGCCGTCTGTCTGTTTATACCAACTGTCGTTGTACGTGAAGCTGAGGATCGTTTCGCCCAGGGCATCGGCCAGCGTGACCTTCTCGCCGCTGTTGCTTAGATGCTTGGGATCGAGGTTCGTAGACGTCACGACGCCATATTGCCCGGCAATGATGCTATTCAGGCCGGTACCGTAGCGCGACTGGAACGCAGCTAAATTGGAGACGACCAGCACTTTTGCTCCCGGCGCCAAGCTGGTGACGCTGCTGCCGGTGAAATTGAATACTATGCCGTCGGTGAAATGCACTCCGGTCAAATCCAAGGTTTGCGTGGTGCTGGTATTTTTCAATTCCACGTACTCGAAATCTTCATTTAGATAAGTGCTGCCTGTCGGATCGGCCGGATGATACATAAGTTCGGTGATCCGCAGGTATTGCTGGGCAAGCGAGGGATTACTGGACGTGGTCAAGGTATTAACCACTCTGTTGAACTGATCCAGCAGTTGGAGGCTTTCGCCCCAGAGCGAGAGATGCCCATTGTAGCCGCCCACGACGAAAAGACCCTGGCCGCCGGCAGGGCCGGTGGCTCGTTGTCTAAATGCGACCACGTTGGGTGAAACGTAGAGCGTGCCGCCGGCAGGGATCACCGTGCCGGATGCGAATGTGAAATCGATGCCGCCGGAAAGTTTCCAGCCGGAGATATCGACCGCCGCGCTGTTCGGATTGACGAGCGTGAGGTATTCCTGGTCCTGATTGCCGGAGATGGGACAGGCGTCGTAAGAGCCGAAATTAATCGTCAGTCCGTCTTGTTGCGCGGGCGGAATGTTGGCATATTCGGGATAACTCGTGTTCAGGCTGTGATCGACGTACAAGTGTTCGCGACGGACCGCGAGATACTGCGTTTTAATATCTTGGATCGCCTGTTGGAACGTCGGCGTGCCCAAGCCGTCAGCGGCGTAAGCCGTGCCCCAACCCCATTTTGCCTGATCCAATGCCGCTTCGGTCGCGCATTTGGCGTAGTACTCGTCGAGTTTGTTTTCGATCGTCAGATTGGAGTACGGCGTTCCGGGCGGCTGCAGGTACTCGTCCATTATCGTGCGCATGCGGCGCAGGAGCATTTCGCGCGTAGTGGGATTGGAGATAATGACGTCGTAAATCTGGTTGAAGTTAAAGAAATCGCTGTTGTAGACGACCTGATATTCGCTTCCGCCGTAAAGCGGATGCGCCTTGAGATAGTCGTCGTTGGCATGGATGCCGCTATTGGCGGAATATTCGCCGGCGTACATCGCCCCGAAAGAGAGGTTCATGTCCAAGGGGATGATCCGCCACAGACCGTCGCCGTCGGAATCGCGGTACAACGTCATATTGGCCCACACGTCGTCGCATTCCATGGCGATGCGGGCCACGGCGATATAATTAATCACCTCGGGCAGATCGAGCATGTCGCACACCGCGATTGCACGTTCGTCGGCCGGCTTGTCGCTGCCAATGGCCGCCTTCAACGCGGTCAAATCGGAATTGTCTTCCCACTTGCGTGTTTTCTTTTCCAGGCTCCCGTCGAAAGCCTCCGGTTGATCTGAAACCTGCCCGCAAAACTTATACAGCGCGCCGTTTGGGTCAAGGCCCATTGTCGTCAGCAAGGAACTGCCGATCGGGATGATGAAGCAGGCGAGTTGCCAGAAATCGCCGTTCATTTGCAAGCGGACCGGGAAATCGGGAGTCGTGCCCGTCCCCGTGACCGTGTGCAACCAGCAGGAAAGATATTGGCGGGCGTAGCTGGGATCGGCGTATTCGGCATTGAATGCCGCTTCGGAGATGCGGGGCTCGCCTTCCTCCCATAAAAACTTGTGATCGGAATTGAAGGCGACGTGGTGCGATCGCTTGTACAAATAGCGACTTGTAAAGCCTTTTATGTGAATAAGAACATTGTCATAAAATTCGCCGTTGTAAAACAGGGCGCCGCGCGCGCCGGCGTCGGTATCGACGGTCGTTTCGTCGCCGGTGCTGGTGGGCATGACGTAATTCTGCACGAAGAATTGAACCTCCGGCAGTTGGGTGCTGACCGAATCGATCGCCACCGTGCCGTAATACTGCTCGGAGTTCGTCGGATCGTTAAATGCCGGGCCGGTGGTTAGCGCGCCTAACGTATCAGTGGCGATGACCCGCCAGCGCAGCATTTGCCCCGCCGTCAGCGAAGTGGTGGAAATTATCGCGGTGTAGATATGGTCGCCGGCGGTGACGTCGCCGTGCGTGCCGTCGTCGTACATGGTTGCCAGCGTCTCGCTGTTATACATCACGCGGTAGGCGATTTGCACGGTGCTTATCGCCCGCAAACTCGGATTGACAGTGGCGGTGATGGTCAGCGGTTGACTGGAAGCGCCGCCGGTCGGCTGCGTCACTTGGTTGGTTACATCGGTTACGTAAGGTCCAAGGTCGGTTTTTCCAACGCTGTTCACCGCGCCGGGCGTGGGCGTGACGAAATACACTCCCGCTCCGGAAGTGATTACATCCGAATCGAGTTGGGGCAGAATAAGGAAATTTCCATCGGAAGCGGAATTGTTCAATCCCTGAATGGCGAGGATGTTCTTTCCAGAGAGCAACATGCCGGAAGTGACCGTGATTGTGATCGTGTAGTACCGTTCCGGTGAATGTATTGCCGTGGCGGCGGAATTCCATGCGAGCGTCGTCGGCGCGTTGACCGAGGCCACCTGCACTCCGTTGATCCAGGCGACGAATCCGTCGGTGTAGCGCATGGTAAGCTTGAGGCTGGTAATCGTGCTGGGAGTGGTAACTGTAAAGGGGATGCGGATGTAAGCCGTGGTGTTGACATTTTGCATCTGCCCTTGCAGATTCACGCCGACATCGGCGGTGGTGATTCCGCCGTCCAGACCGTTGGAGATATCGCTGATTTGCTGGGCTGTCAACTGCGCGGTATAGAAGCGTAAATCGTCCAAAAGGCCGTTGTAATTCTTTAGCGTCAACGAAGGAGTATGGCCTGTATTCGAACAACGTCCGATTTCGAGCGGAAAAGTCGTTGTCCACGACCAGCTTGCACTATTGTTTCCCTGTATGCCGAGCACGCCGTCAATGTAAATCGAACAAGCGCCGCCCGATGTTTGCGTGTAGTTCACGGTAACCAGATGCCATTTACTATCGCTAACCGCGGCGGTGCTGAGAATGTCGTTCACTGCCGAGCCATTATAATAACAGCGGACGCGAATTTGCCCGGCGTCGGTCTGTGTGATCAACATCCCCCGGCTTGATCGCATATCGAAGAGGACCGCGCCGTCGCCGGTGCCGGTCGTGCCCGAGGAATTCATCCAAAACGAAATTGTCCCCGCGGTGGCGCTGTACAAATCGGAACTGGGATCTACCGTCATCTGGTCGTTTTCGGCGGCATTGAACTGCATTAGGCCGCGGCGCAGCATCGGCGAGGTTGCCGTATCGGTGGAGGAGGCCACGTATGAGACGCTGCTGCCGACATTCGTGACGATATGGCCAGATACGCCGGATGTATCGGCGGCCAGCGTCGTGGAGGATTCAGAATTGAGCCGTAATTTTAGGTTTGCCGAACCGACGGGCGTAGTCGTGCCGTAACCCGCGCCGATCGTGCCGCTGGACCAATCGTTGTCGTAGAAAGGTTCGTTTGCGGTAGCGCCTTGCCACGTTGTACCCAGTGAGTCGTCCGTCGGAATAAAAACATTGGCTGTTGCACCGGCGCCAACGAGCGAAGTGCTCACGCCGTATGAAACATCGGCGATTTGCTGCGGATACTCTGGCGCATATTCCGAAACCACTGTGTTGTCGGGCTTCAACAGCGCCAAGTAATCGCCGCTGGCCCCGAGTTTAAAGTTGGTGTGCAATTCGCCGTTGGGGGCAACCGTGTTCTTGCTGTCGCAAAAAACAACCAAATACCCGTGTGAAGCTATGCTTACATCCGCTGGAAAAGACCAAGTAGTGTTGTTATCCTTCAGTTGCCAGCCGGAAAGATCGAGGGCGGCCGTATCGGGATTATAGATTTCCAGCCAGTCGGGATGCTTGCCGTAGTAGTCTGCCAACGTATTGGAATTGCTGGCCATGAACTCCGAAATCAGGGGATTGGCCGACAATAGCTGCCGCGGCTCGAGCATCTCGATGGCCAGGCGTGAATAACGTAAATCCGAAGACGACCGTTTAGATCTATGGAACATCATTGTTATGCTTTTTGTTAAATAGATTACCGTTTAACTCAGATAAGCAATACACTTAACGCCGCCGCGATCAGAATGACGACGGAACCGTGTTCGGGCACGACAGTTATCGAACCGACTGGAAGTGTTCCAGACGAACCGGAAACCCAAAATTACTTAAACGAGTCAGTGAAAACACTATTGCAGCATTGATAAAAAATTGCCGTTCTTTTCATTTTAATTGGAAGCACCGGCTTGAGAAGTAAATTGGGCAAAATCCATGAAGATTACTCAATCTACCTGATTTTTTTGTACCCGATCCTGCTTATTTGTCAATATATTTGTCAATAACTCATCAATTTTACTTTAATCAAAGCGCCATCCTGGGTAAAAAGTCGGACCGAAAGCGCTCATCTTGCCGTTTCGCACCCGTGTGCTTTTCCAGGCGCCGTTTGCATAAACGCCTTCCTCCGCGAGAAGGAAGGGGCCCCGTTCCGGTCCGATCCCATGGGCGGTTTGAAATCCCCTGCCGCGTCAAACCCGCCGCGGTCGTTTGGCCGTGCAGTTCGACGTGGGTGACGTCTTAGCGCGGATATTGCCGGGGCATTTTGAGAAAGTCGTCAGGTCAAGGAGCCTCGGCGAGCCTCGGCGCGCTGCAATAGCGATGCGGCACGTGGTCTTAGTAAGTCGCGGCAAAGAACGGAAAACCCTAAAAATGCCCAGAAAACAGCATTGCGCAACTCCCGCACACATAGCAAAGCGGATGGGGAGGGATTCGAACCCACGGTGGACTTACGCCCACAGCAGTTTTCAAGACTGCCGCCTTAGACCACTCGGCCACCCATCCAAAACCCCATAAAATAGGGCTTAATGACAATTCCCCTAAGCCTGATATAATCAGTTTGACACCTGCTTGACACCCGTTATATACCACCCGATGGTATATACACCGATAAACTGTCTTATCGGTAGATGGTATGCAAACCGGGTTCAAGTTGGTGTCAGTGGGAGGTGTCATAATGCCCAAGTTTACCACAAAGGCCCGGTCCGGCAAACCGGCAAAACCACGCCCTGACTTCCCTTTATCTGTTCACCAGACGGGCAGGTGGTTTAAAAAGGTTCGGGGCCGTTTCGTTTACTTTGGCAAGGTTGCCGATGATCCCAAGGGCAAAGTGGCCTTGGATAAGTGGCTTGACCAAAAAGACGCCTTGCTTTCCGGCCGAACGCCCCGGGCGATTACACCGGACACCTTGACGGTTGCCGATCTATGCAACCACTTTTTGACGTTCAAGCAAAACTCACTCGCTTCCGGGGAATTGATGAAAAGGTCTTTTGACTTCTATCATCAAACCTGCGCGCGGCTGGTGAAGGTGTTCGGAAAGAGGCGTCCGGTCGATGATCTTGTTGCCGATGATTTTCAGTACTATCGGACATGGGCGGCTAAGCAATGGGGGCCGGTATTTCTCGGCAACGAAATCCAAAGAATCCGCACCGTCTTTAAGTATGGATACGATGCCGGCTTGATGGACAAGCCGGTCCGATTCGGCCCGGGATTCAAAAAGCCGAGTGCTAAAACCCTCCGTCAAAGCCGTCTTAATCGCGGCCTACGCATGTTTGAGCGGGAGGAATTGCTTGCCGTCTTGAACCATGCAGAAAGAAATATGAAAGCCATGATCCTTCTTGGCGTCAATGCCGCATTAGGAAATACCGATCTAGCCCTTATGCCGATTAAGGCCCTGGACCTGAAAACCGGCTAGCTGAACTATCCCCGGCAAAAGACGGCTATACAGCGACGCATACCACTTTGGCCGGAAACCATACATGCCCTCAAGGATGCTCTGGCCGCAAGACCTAAGCCAAATGACCCCGACGATAAAGAGTTGGTTTTCATCGGGCGGCGTGGTGAATCCTACATCGGGAAACATCGTGGTTATAGAGTGCATCAGGAATTTAAGCGACTACTCGAAAAGGCTAAACTCGCTCGCCCCGGATTGTCGTTTTATGCCCTACGGCACACCTGCCAAACGATTGCAGAGGGATCCCGCGACTTATCGGCCGTCCGGTTATGGGGCACGCTCCGGCGTCAAGCGATATGGGGGCGGTTTACCGCGAACGTATGAGCGATGCACGTCTACAGGCCATAGTCGATCATGTCCACGCATGGCTGTTTGAAAACGAGGAAACAAAGTAAACCAGATATGCTGGGTTCGCGGTTCGCTTGAGGTTATGATTGACGAGATGGCGTTTTCGGACTTTTTCGAGGAGCGCTGAGACTTTCGCATCATGAAGCTCCTTACCGAATTGCGGCGGCATCTCAACGACAGCCCAGCAGTGCGCTGGCGCCTTCACCGGAAGCGGGACCGATGGCTTCGTGCCACAAGTGCATTGGATGTCGCGGAGGATACCTGCGAGGCGATTGCTGCCTATCGATCGCTACCGTCGGAACAGCCCCTGGGACTAAAGTACCTCGCACTCTACGGTCTCCTCCAGTGCATGTACGTGCAACAGGATGCGCTTGTCGCCCTCTTCGGCTGTTTCAAGGGACTGACGACGCCGGGAAAACAGAGGCCGCAGTTTCGATGGGAGGATTACCCCGAGTGGAAAATTGTTCGTACCATTAGGCATGAGGTCGCTGGACACCCAAGCGAAACGCGGGAGCCGTGCGCGGTGCACGGGATCATCCGCATGGAGCTTTCTCTCGGCGAATTCCGTTACCTTTCGTCCCTCTTCGACGGCAAACTGCAAAGCAAGGCGGCGGACACGAGGCAACTGATGGAAGCCCAACACGCTGCGGCCGCACGGCTGCTCCGCGTCCTGATCGCAGCAGCCGATACCCCCTAGCCAATCTATCTCAAGCCGGACTTTTTCAACAGGCCCCAACGTATCTTGACACCCGGCGGCAACGCGCTAAATTGATGGGAGCGGTAAAGGAACTGCTACCCTGAGCCGCCTCTGTTAGCACATTCGTCGTCGGCAGGACTGGTCTCCGAAAAACGAGAGCCCGTCCAGGCGGCGGGCTCTCGCTCGGCCGGTGCAGGAAGCACCTTGTATTGAGGGTTGCAGCGCCTCATCCCTGAGACCCGAGCTACCAGCCCGGTGCACGCTCATGCGCTAGTCCTGCTACTACCCGTACCTGGTCGAATCTCCATTGCCGCCCCATGGGATCGGCAAGATCAACGCGCTATCTCGGGCAGCAAACCTCTTGTCTGGGGACGCGGGATTCGTTGCCCCAGAAATCGGCAATCCGAGCAATTGAAGTCCGAAATGCCCCGGGATCTCTGGCCTTGCTAACAAAGGCGTTGGCACCCGCATCAAGGCACTTTGCCGCGGCAGCGTCGTCGTCGGAGCAACTGAGCATGACTACGGGAGTCAAATACAGGAACGGGTCGGTGCGAATCTTCAAGAGAAGGTCCAGGCCCGTCATTCGCGGCAGATACATGTCAAGGAGGATAAGGTCAAACGGTGAGGCAGCCGGGCGTTGGCCCCCATCCATGCCGAGCGATTCCGCGGCGAGCTCGCCCGTCTGGGCAACGGCCACGTCTATTGGCCTCGGTAGGCGGCACTCCAAGAACGCCCCGCAAATCAGTTTGGCATGCCCCGGGTCGTCCTCGACCAGCAGGACTTCGAATTGCTTTTTGCCATCATGGGCCTGCGATTCGAAGCTAGCCTCAGCTTTGGGAAGCAACTCCGCACGCCATACAGGTATGGCCGCCGGCGCTTCCACCCCCACTCTGACCTGATTCTTGCGTATCCCAAGAATCGTGACTCGGATGTTCGCTCCAATATGGATCGAACTATCCCGCTTGCGAGATAGAACCAACATGGCTATTCCTCCGTGACAATCGACCCCGAAACAAGCCGCAGTGCGCCGTCTGGATTCATTCTCCAACTCAAGGAGGCCACTGCTGAGCTACTGCTCGGTCTGAGGTCTGGGTCCTCGGCGATCCGACTGTGGAAACTCGTCAGCCTGTTTGCGGATACCGCCATACTCTGAAGCAGGCTAACACAGAGAGCGAGTTCAGTGCAAGGGCAATTTTTGGCAGAATCCGCGCACGCGCTGACAGCAAAGACGGCATTGCTAGCTTTGGCCCGTCGTCCATGGTGTTTGGCGGTGCTCAAGGAAAGGTTTTACCTGCTGCAGGGCCGCGGCGAATGCTTCGCACCCGGCAGCCTTGACGACATAGCAACTGCAGTGCAGGCTCTTGCACGTTTTGATTTCGTGTGGATTGTCGGTAGTGCTCAGCACAACGACCGGCATCCGCCGCAGTTGCTCGTCTTGCCTGATCCGTCGAAGGACTGAAATGCCGTCGACCTTGGGCATGCGCAAATCCAGAAGGAGGAGATAGTGGACGTCCGCCTCGCGTGAAGGTCCCTGGCCGGTGCCGAAGAGGAAGTCTACCGTTTCCTGTCCGTTCCTGAATCGAATGATCTGATTGTTCACGCCGACCTCTCGCAGAGCCATTCGGGTCAGTATCGCGTGCCCGTCGTCGTCTTCGGCCAGCAGGATCATGGTGTCTTCTTTCATCGTCGGACCTCTGTTTCGGATTGTCGATGGAGTTTGGAGCCCGCGGATTCAGGCAACGGTGCAGTGGGTAGCGAAACAAAGAACTTGCTCCCCTGGTTGGGCGTCGATTCCAAGTGGATCTTTCCGCCCTGCCGGTCAAGAGATCGTTGTACGATGGTCAGGCCCAACCCTTGTCCACCACCTCGATCCGGGTTGAGGCGATAGAAGAGCCCGAAAATCGCGTCCTGGTGCTCCGCATCGATCCCGATGCCATTGTCTTCCACGCAGTAGACCACCTCGTTCCGCTTCTGGTGTGCAGACACTCGGATAACCCCGGGTCTGCTCGGGTCAAGATACTTCAGTGCATTATCGAGCAGGTTGGAGAAGACCTGGCCGAGTTGGGTGGCGTCTCCGCGGCACGGCGGCAAGGCGTCGACTTGCACGCCCGCCCCTGCCTGCTCGACGGAGAACTCCATCGACTTGACGATCTCGGCCACCATCTGGTTCATGTCGAGTTGTTCGATCGTCAGGGCAGCGCTGCCGATTCGCGAGACGTTCAGCAGTCCCGCAAGCAGTGCATCCATCTTGCTCGAACCGGCGCGGATGTACCCAAGCGACTCCGGGATCTCCTGGTCCAACAGCGGCAGAAGTTCGGCTCTGAGGGACTCTTCGTCTTGGATGCCGGCGACGGCGGTTCGGGCCCGGTTGCAGGCCGACGCCAACATATCGCCGAACCCCCGAATGTTTACCAGTGGGGCGCGGAGGTCGTGCGAGGCCACTTGCACGAAATCCTGCAACTCCCGGTTGCGACGCTCGAGTTCTCGGTTGAGCTTGTGCAATCGGCGCTGCCCGCGCCGTTGCTCCACAAGCAGCTTGTCCTGCGCCGCTTCGACCTCGGCTTCCGCCCGCTTGCGCTCGGTGACATCCACCACCGCGGCGCGGCACTCCTGACCATCCTCGGTGGCTCTTGCATCGATGCGCGCCCAGAGCGGCTCATGTCCCTCTTTCAGGAGCGCGACCTCGCAGGTCTCTTTGGCCTGGCTCGCAAATACCTTGTCGAGGAAGGCGTTGAAGGCGGGGCGGGAATCATCGGAAACGAACAGCCCGAAGCGCTGGCCAGTCAGTGGGGCGCGCTCCACTCCGAGCAGGCTCGCCCCGCTGAGGTTCACCCGGCGGATCGCTCCGTTGCGCCCCAGGGTAAAGTAGCCCACGGGGGCAAAGTCGTAGAGGTCGGTGTATTGGGCAAGGATCGCCTCCACCTCTCCCCGCGTCCGCTGCAGTTCCTCGTTCTGCATCTCCAACTGAATCTGGTGGACTTGCAGTTCGTGGACGAGCCGTTGCGTTTCTTCCGCCACCCTTGGACCTCCGACTTCCGACCTCGGACTCCTCTGTTTCTCTTTCAACCGCGTTTCCGCCCGGCGGCGCAGCTCGGTCGCACCTGCTGGCTTATCCCGGCTCTTTTTCATGGCTGATCTCCGCTGTTTCGTCAGATCCCGGAATGGTTCCGGCGGCCTTCTCGCGTTGGCTGCGTTGCATTTCAGCCTGCAACCTCTCCCCGGCCTGATCCAGCTTCACGTCTTGTGCCACGATGTGTTTTTCCAAATCGGCTTGCGATTTCCGCAGCTCCGCCTCCAGCGTCTTGGAAACGGTGATGTCCACAAAGCTGATCGCCACGCCGTCGATCTTGTTCTCCAGCGTGCGGTAGGGCAGAATGCGCGCGGTAAACCAGCGCCCGTCGCGGGCAGCGACCTGCTTCTCCGCACTGCCCAGCGTCCGCAGCACTTGCCGCACATCCTCGCCCAGTTCGGGGTAGAAGAGGTCGGAGGCGATATCGGTGAT
>JBEKGL010000047.1:0-13143 GCA_050012815.1 Thermoguttaceae bacterium | reverse complement strand
CGAGGCGGCAAAAACAGCATAGTGATTGTGCTCGATGCCGACGTCTCGAAGATCTTCTCTACGTCAAAATCGGTAAATACCGTGCTCCGCGCCCTGATTGCGGCAATGCCAAAAAAGCCGAAGTAGAGCAGACATAACTCAGGCATCATGCGACTGATAAATTATCCTTACCAGAACCGCGTAGCAAGATTAAGAGTTAAGTAGACACCATTGTCTAGACCACGGGTTACGGGCAAATGGGAGGGACTTGCGGCCCGCGAGACCTATAACGAAGGTCTCGCGTGGACGTGCAACGCTAGCATGGTAAAAACGCGATTGCTTGATTGAAGGGATTAGGCTATGATGAACCACGACCTGGGCAGAAGATAGGGCGTGCACCATGCGCAGCATGGTTGTGGGAACCGTTCCAAGCGCCGACCCAGGGATTGTGAGCGAAGGCCTGGCGGCACGATGCCTGCCGTCTTTCTCTTCGCTTTTCTCTTCAAAGCGACAAAATTCAATCCGTAATCAACAACCCTAAAGCTCTTAGCCCGAGGACCCGTGATCACAATTCACGACAAACCAATTACATTGGGAACACACTTCGTGACTACACCTGTTCCCGACTATCCAGTACATCCACTCGGCTCGGAAGCGAGAGTATTGCTCCTTAGCGTCTTCGGCCCCTATGCTCAGGACGATCAATACGGTAGCCGTCTGATCAACCCGATGGAGTTGTTTCACAACCAGGTAACGCGGGTTCAGCATGCCTTCTCGGTCCGTTCGTTTCATCGATCTTGGGGGCTAATGCTGATCCAAGTTAATCTGAAAGCGCCTTGTACACTGCTGGACTTTCCGTCTGAGGAGCGGTTTCTTGAGGAGATCAAGACCAGAAAATACGATGTCATTGGGATTAGTTCGATCATTCCTAATCTACTTAAAGTACATAGGATGTGCCGGCTGATTCGGAAGCATCAGCCCGGCGCTATCATCGTCGTAGGCGGGCATATCACCAATCTGCCAGATCTAAGTAGATGGGCTGATGTGGACTATATAGTCAAAGGGGACGGTGTGCGATGGATGCGCAGGTTTCTCGCAGAGGACGAGAATCAGCCAATCCGACATCCTCAGGTAGTGGCAAACATTCTCCCCCGCACCATGGGCATCTCTCTCGGCAACCACCGTGGGCTTGACACTGCAACGCTGATCCCTACCGTGGGTTGTCCCATGGGATGCAATTTCTGCTCAACGTCGGCCATGTTCGGAGGCAAAGGAAAATCCATCGAGTTCTACAAGACCGGCGAAGAACTTTTCGACGTCATGTGTGCGCTCGAGGCGAACTTGCACGCCAAAGCCTTTTTCGTCATGGACGAGAACTTCCTCTTCAACCAGAAACGGGCGCTCCGGCTACTGGACTTGATGGAGAAACATGATAAGTCATGGTCTCTCGATGTCTTCACCTCCGTGAACGTTTTGAGGCGATACTCGATGGAACAACTTGTCGGCCTGGGAGTTAGTTGGGTGTGGCTTGGCCTGGAGGGCAAAGATTCCCAATACGCAAAGCTTGCGGGAACCGATACGATTGCCCTAGTCCGCACGCTGCAGTCGCACGGGATCCGCGTGCTCGGTTCAAGCATCATAGGCCTCGATGAGCATACGCCGGAAAACATTGACGAAGTAATCGATAACGCGATCAGCCATAATACCGAGTTCCACCAGTTCATGCTTTATACGCCCATTCCGGGCACGCCCCTGTTCGCCGAACATGAGGCAAAAGGTACGCTGCTGGGGATTAAAGAGTCTTCGGTGGCGGATATTCATGGACAACTAAAGTTCAATTTCCGGCACGCTCACATTAAAAGCGGCAAAGAAAGCGAATTCATCCTGCGCGCCTTCCACAAGGATTTCGAGGTAAACGGCCCGAGTATAGTCAGAATAATCCGCACCATGCTCCGTGGCTGGAAACGCTATAAAAACCACTCAAACCCACGCATCCGCGCGCGCTTTGCGTACGAGGCAGCCAAGTTGCCTGTCAAATATGCGGGCGCACTCTGGGCGGCGCGGCGTCGATTCCGCGACGATCCGCATCGTTGGCAACTGATCTCCCGGATCCTGGAAGAACTGTATGCCGAGTTCGGTTGGAAAGCCCGCCTGGCGGCGCCCATCGTAGGCCGCTATTTCTACCACATGCTGCAACGCGAGGAGCGGCGATTGCAGAATGGTTGGACCTATGAACCCCCGACGTATTACGAAACGAACTCGAACGTTGGACCGCAATCGGCCATGCGAGTCGTTGGCGTGATGAGCAGCACCGCGTCGGCAGACCAATCAGCACCAGTCTCGGCCAAAGAGGAGCGGTTGCTGGAAATCGGCGCAGAAGCTTAAATGTCTCGCTCTCTGGGGAGGAATTCGGGATGAAGAATAAAGGCATCTGTTTATAACCAATCTCGAACGCACGCATTTTTTCCAACACGTGGGCAGTACGGCCTTGCGAGAGTTTGTGGAACAGACCCGGCCGGCCCTGGTCGTTTGCGGTCATCTACACGAATCCAGGGGCGTGGATATGCTCGGCCCCACGGTGGTAGTAAACTGCGGTCCGGCCGCCTCGGGTTACTATGCGATAGCCGAGATAAGCGATCAAGTCCGCGTAGATCTGCGCCGTGTATAAAAAGGGAACGCAGCTAGCTGTGTCTCCTTTTTACGCGCGCAATTCAGCGTGGTGTTTTGCACGGCAGGCGGCCACTACTTGATCGCGGATTTCGTCGGCCTGTTGGCTGGTTAACGTGCCGTCTTTCCATCGCAGGGTGATGGTCATAAGCAGGCTTTTTTTGCCCTCGCCTAGGCGCTTTGGGTCGCGATACGTGTCGCGGTAGTCGAGATGTTCGAGGCACGGGCCGCCGGTGGCGTAAACGGTTGCCGCCACGTCGGCCCAACGCACTGCCTCATCGACCACAAGGTTGATGTCCCGCGTTACGGCCGGATATGCCGGCAACGGGAGATAAGACGGCATCAAGTCGGCCGTTTCGACCAGGGGCGATATTTTTATCTCCGCCACCGTGGTCGGCCCGCGCAGATCGAAATGCTTTTGTCCTTCCGGCAGTAGTTTGCCCAGATATCCCAGGAGTTCGCCGCCAAGTTTGAATTGGCAGGATTGGGCGGGATCGACGAGCGAAATTTCGGCGTTGACCGATTCCAACGGCAACGTGCACCTGAGCGTCTGGACGATCGCCTCGATCACGCCCTTGAGGAAGGCAATATCCCGGCCGCTGGTTATGCCCAGCATTAGTGCTTCCTCAGGCAGATCGTCCGGCCGAGGCAGATATATTTTCGCGATTTCGAAAAGTTCGATCTCGGGATTCGACAGTGCTTCGTTGGTCCGCCGCGCGGCCAGCAGGCTGGGGATCAGGCTGAGACGCAGATAGTCGGCCCCGCGGATCACGGGTATCAAACTCCGCAACGGTTCGGCCGCGGTCCAGGGGCTTATGGCCGCCGAAGATTGACGGTCGACCACGCTTAGCGTCAATGCCTCGTCGATGCCCGCGGCCAAGATCACGCCGCGGATTTTTTCCAAAATGCGGTCTTCGCGGGTGCGCGCCGAGGGCGCCATGGGCACGCCCACGTCCTCGGGAATCTGCTCGTAACCGTGAATGCGGGCGACTTCCTCGATAAGGTCGATTTCGCGTGTCAAATCTCTGCGCCAACTGGGTGGAATTACAGTGATGCTTTCACCGGCCGTAGATATTTTCGAGATTTTTTGTGCCCGGCTCGACCAATCTTTATTGTCTGGCGCTTCGACGTTGCCCAGTGCCAGGAGGATTTCCCGCACCCGTTGGGGCGGAACATCGATGCCCAAAATCCGTTTGAGTTGGGCGAATCGCAGAATGACCGGTTCGCGTTGCGGCGGGTGTCGGCCCACGTCGATTACGCCGGCGGCCAATTCGCCCCCGCCGAGTTCGAGGATCAGTTCGCAGCAACGGCGGCTGGCCCAATCCAGTCCTTCCGGATCCACGCGCCGCTCGAATCTGTAGGATGAATCGCTGTGCAAATTAAGCCGCCGGGCAGTGTTTCGGATAGAGACCGGGTCGAATTCGGCCGCCTCGACCAGGATATCGGCGGTCTTTTCGGAAACCTCCGTTGCCGCCCCGCCCATCACACCGCCGATGGCCACCGCGTTTTCGGCGTCGGCAATAACGCACATATCCGGGGCAAGTTCGTAGGTTTTGTGATCGATCGCCTCCATCATTTCGCCCGGCAGCGGACGGCGGACGATGATTTCCCCGCCCTTCAGCTTGGCGTAGTCGAAGGTGTGCAGCGGCTGACCACATTCCATCAGCACGTAGTTGCTCACATCGACCACGTTATTGATAGGCATCAGGCCGATGGTTTCCAAGCGCCGGGCCATCCAAGCGGGACTTGGAGCCACCTTCACGCCGCGAATTACCCGGGCGATGTAGCGAAAACACAAGTCCGGGCAGTCGATTCGCACCTTGGTCAGCCGCTCGGCCGGAGTTTTTCCTTCCGGCGGTTGGGCCGGGGGGATTTTCAACGCCTTTCCCCACAGCACCGCGATTTCCCGGGCAATGCCGATGTGACCCAGGCAGTCGGGCCGATTGCTGGTGACTTCCAAATCGACGACCAGATCGCCGCCGACCTCACCGGTCGATTCGTGATTCAGCCCGGCCATCATCAAACACCGCTCCAACTCCTCGATGGGCATATCGAGCGTGACGTATTGTTTCAGCCAGTTCCAGGAAACGAGCATGGTTAGGGATTAGGGATTAGGGATTAGGGATTAGGGATTTGGGATTAGGGATTAGGGGATTAGGAAAACGGCCTCACATGAACTTGCGTCGTTTGAAAGCTGCAACATCTGTTGCCTTAAGCTCGAACCATTCGCCTTTCTTTCGCTTCACCTCGAACCGTTTGTGCCAGTATGCCTCAATACCACTCGGATCATCTGTTCGGATAACGCGAATTCTCTTGACCTTTTCTGGAAGCTGTATCGCAAGTTCATATTCTCTGCGGCCCGCGGCATTGCTTCTGCCGATCTTATAGAACCGACCTGATTTGATGAGGTAAACAAATCCAATCTCTACTTCCTGACATTCAGATTCGTTGGCGGATTCTTGCTGAACCTGAGACACATATTCTTCGCAAAGGCTAATAACGTCATTGTAAACAGCATGACTTCGGCAATATTGGGCAAGGTGTTCAACGAGTTCCAACTTTGTGCCGAAACGCTTAAATGCGTTCTTCCCAGGAAACGTGCAATCACTACGGCTCTTAAATAGCAACTCAGCCTCTACGGGAAGATGCCCTAACTCTTGTGCAAGTCCAGCATACTTGTCTAAAACTGTTGCAATGTCAAGAGATCTTGAGAGTTGGTTAGGAGAATACCCAGCTTCACGGATGGCCTCGCTCAAACCACGAGGCCAGTACTTCTCCCAGTCATATCGTTTGATTCCAGTCTCAGACACGAATCTTCTCATTCCGAGCGGCGTCCTGTTGTTTTCTTCGGCAGTTCGTTTGATTTCCTGTAGAATGTGTGTCTTCGTTACCATGTTCACGGCTCCAAACGACAGCTCATTCTAATCCCTAATCCCCAATCCCTAATCCCTTCTTAATCCCCAATCCCTAGTTAAAATCCTAATCCCTACTTGATCCTAGCGCGGACACTTTTCCGCAAACTTCGCAACATCCGAGCTTCTTCGCCACAGCGGCTGAGAATTGATCCGATTTGCATGGAATTGCCGTACTTCATGCGATCGGCAAGCATCAAGTGGGTTTCCAACTCTGCAAGCGAACCTTGGGCGATTCCCAAAAAACGCGCGAAATCCTTTGTTGACCCAATCGCGTGTCCTTCTGCGATATTGGCGGGAACGGAAACGGCGGCACGTTGAATCTGGCTGCCAAGTCCATACGTTTCGTGCTTCGGAAACTGTTGGGACAAGCGATAGACTTCTTCTGCCAACTGCATTCCTAGTTGCCATACTTTCAGGTCACGGAAGTTCTTGCCATCCATCGCCATACTCCTCTAATCCCTAATCCCCAATCCCTTTCAAAACTGGTGTAAAAACCTTACGTCGTTTTTATAAAATTCGCGGATATCGGTAACTCCATGACGGCGGGCGCAGATTCGCTCGATCCCCAGACCGAATGCAAAGCCGGAAAATTCCTCGGGATCGTATCCGACCGCACTCAGGACGTTGGGATCGACCATTCCCGCCCCGCCCATCTCGATCCAGCCGCCTTGCCAACTCATGTCAACCTCGACGCTGGGCTCGGTGAACGGGAAAAAAGACGGCCGGAAACGGATATGCACGTCGTCGGCGAATGCGCTGCGGGCGAATAGGCGCAAAACGCTCTTCAGGTCGGACATGGTCACGTGCCGGTCGACCAGCAGGCCCTCGATCTGATGGAACATGGGAAAGTGGGTGGCATCGGCGGTATCGGGCCGATATACCCGGCCCAGCGAGATGATCCGCACCGGCGGCGGAGTCTTTTCCATTACCCGAATCTGCACCGTGCTGGTCTGGCTGCGCAACAACAAACAGCCGGGTTCTTTTTCTGCTTGCGGTTTCGCGGTTTTTTCCGCCGCGGCCAGGTAAAAATTCTCCAGTGGATCGCGGGCCGGATGTTCCAAGGGGATATTCAGGGCCTCGAAATTGTGCCAGGGGTCCTCGACTTCCGGTCCGTCGGCCACGGTAAAGCCCAGGCGGCCCATAATGTCTTTTAATTCCTCGATCGTTTGCGTGATTGGGTGCAGATGACCCAATCGCGGACGCAGACCCGGCACCGTGGGATCGAATTGCCGTGATTCCGCCTTGACGACGCTTTTTTGGGCCAGTCGCCCGGCGGCCGCTTCCAAAACCGCCTCGATTTGCTGCTTGACCTCGTTAAAACGCTTGCCAGCCGCGGGCTTGTCGGCCTTATCCACTCGGCCAAGGCCCTTTTGCACGTCTTTTAACCGGCCGCTGCGAGCGCCGACGTATTCAATCCGCGCCGCCTCCAAAGCGGCGGAATCTTGGACCGCCGCAAAGGCTTCGGTTGCCTCGCGGACAAGATTGTCCAATTCGGCCAGGAATTCAGCTAAGGCCATGGCGAAAATGCTGAATGATGAATACTGACTGATGAATTATTTCAAGCCAGGGCGTTTTTGACCAAGGCCACAACTTGCTCGAAACCCAGCGGATCGGCGACTGCCATGTCGGCCAGGATTTTGCGGTCCAGTTCGATATCGGCTTTTTTCAGCCCGGCTATGAACTCGCTGTAGCGCAGCCCGTGCATCCTGACGGCGGCGTTTATGCGGATGATCCACAGTTTGCGGAATTCGCGTTTCCGGTTCCGCCGGTCGCGGAAGGCATAAACGCCAGCGCGGACAAGGGTTTCCTTGGCGGTCCTGATCAGTTTACGCCGACCGCCGACAAAGCCTTTCACCTTTTTGAAAAGGCGTTTTTTGGAGCGCGTTCGAGCCGCGCCTTTGGTGGTTCTCATAATTGACCTTCCAAATGTTGGCGGGAACCAGGCCCTTCCTGAACGCAGGAAGCGTTACCCTGCCCGTCCCGCTTGATAAAATATCAATAACTATTTCCGCACAGCGCGGAGCGGATGCGATCGTCTTCGACCTTGCTGCCAACCGTGGTGCCGCGTAGATTTCGCTTGCGCTTATGGCTCTTGCGCGCGGCCAAGTGGCTTGTCCCTGCCGAACGATGCTTAACTTTGCCCGTGGCCGTCAGGCGGAAACGCTTTTTTGTGCCCTTATGGGTCTTTAACTTCGGCATAACGCACACCCCTCATAGGAGTATATTTTTCAAGTAAATAGATTTAAGATTATAAACAATTTACCAGTCACGAAAAGGGGGATCGGCAGAAATGGGTCGGCAAACTTGAAATAGGTTATAGGGAAATAGGTTATAGGGGATGGGGGATAGGGAACAGGTCATAGGTTGGAGGAGGGTTGTTTAGCCGCAAGCGGGCACCAACCGAAGGTTGGTCGGCGAGCGCGGTGCGATTGTGTAGACCACGACCTGCGTTGGGACCGGGAGTTGTGCTTCAGTCACAGTCAACAAATACGGGGCGGCAGTAAACTGCCGCCCCCAACTCTTGTTCTTCCGCCCCAACTATTGGGCGATTAATCAAAATTAGGCGCCGGATCGCCGGCGGCGGCGCTAAATGCCGCACGTAACTTCTCATCGGGACAAGGCAGTGCGATAACATGGACGGCACCATCACAGAATAGTGTAATGAAGAAGTTTTTATAAAGTCCGCCCAGTCCTTTGGAGGGTTCTTTGGGATCATAGGGCAGATCATCGGGCTTGGTCCAGATGACCGCATGGGCGTCGTCCACTTCGACTGTCATGATGGTATGGGCGGTTCCATCCGTGATTTTTTTAAATGACATGCCTTCGCGCCCCTCGAACACCGTGCCCGGCCCGACTGGCACGACATAATTCGAGCGATAATCTTTTAGTTTCGACTTTGGCGACCGATACTCGATGGGCATTTTGTCGATGAGCTTTTTATTGTGCTCGCTGTCCCAAGGTTCGTCAAAATGAAATTGATCGTACAAATTTCCGTATTCAATCATGGGCAGAATCGCCACTCGCCAGCTTAAAAGAGGTTTCCCGTCAGGCGAATAGCTTGCCGCGGCTGGAAAGTGCTTGTGCGCATCGTGATAATTGTGCATGGCCAGGCCGAATTGTTTCATATTATTTATCGACTGCATTCTTCTTGCGTTGTCTCTGGCTTCTGAAAGCAAAGTTGTTTGAACCTTGCCCAGCAGATTGCCGAGTTCGGCATTCTTTTCGTCGATATTCAAGACGAGTTTATCGCCTTCGGCCTTTGGCGTTAAATAAGGAATCACGTCGGCAAACGTGGGCAGCGGATTTTTTACAACCGGCAGCGCGGCGACGCGTTTCAACACGTCGGCCAGCAATGCGCTTAACGCGGCTGCCGAAGAGGCGTCGGGCGATTGGATCACGAGCCGTGCCGTAATTTGCGGCGTAAAATTTATACCCAACGCCGCCCAGGAAAGACCTTTGGTCAGGACATTCGCGGGTCCGCCGCCGATTTCCTTGGGCAATTGCGGCATTGTTTCTTCAATCACGCGCTTAAAATACTTGGGCGGGAGCAGGAGCACTTGAATCGCGCTGTCGCCGGCGGTTTCAAACGCCGCGGCCAATTCCGGGCGCGGATCGGGCTTGGTTTTTTCCAGCCGTGCCGCCGCTTCCCGGGTTTCAAGGCCGCCGATCATTACATTCCCGGATCGCTTTAACGCCAAACCCTTGAATATGTCGTTTTTCTCAATCGCCTGTTGATCGAATTTATCGCCCAAGGGAATGACAAGGAATACAAAGTCCCGTCTATTTACCCGGTATCCGAGATAAACGTCTCTCCCACCGGCTTGGATAAAGGTATCGATGGTCTTTTGCACCTCGGTTTTCGATTGCAGGATATTATCTTTATCATCGGGCAGCAAGCGGCACAGCGCATCGACCGCCGAATCGATTTTTATTCTGATGAAATCGACGTGGGCGATTAAAAAAGTCTGCTCGTCGATATATGGCGCAACAAACTTGGCCTGCGCGGCCGGATCGAACTTTTCATCCGCCAGTGTTGCGGATGCCACCAAAAACAACCATGAAAACAAGCAAAATGACAGAAAATGCCGCATGACTATTTTCCTTTCGATTCGAGGTGAATTTCGTATCGCAACCAATAAGCATCCAGGTTTAGTCCGCTCGGGGCCGGGGCTTCCAAAATCGCCGCATCTTCAATGCGGTGGTATATAAACGCCGTTCCAAGAATCGGGTCGATCGGAATGGGCGCCTCGGTAATGTCGGATAGTTTCTCGGGCAGTTGACCGCCGTGCGCAGCGCCGTAAAGCCTTATGGCCTCCAGTACGCGGAGGATGGCAATGGTCCGCTCCGTTCTGGCTTCGGCAACTTTTGCGGACGACATGGCCGGCATGAATAAAGAAGCCAAGGGCAAGATCTCTTGTCCCCCGCGGGATAATTCCATCAACTTGGCATTGGCTTTTTTCATTCCCGCGATTGCCTCGGGATACGGCAAATACATCCATTTGAACAGGTCGTCTTTGATTTCGTCGTATTGGCGAAGCCCGGCAATCAATAAAACCTGGCCAAGAGGCATGTCTTCGACCTTATCGGCGGGCCATCCGCGCTCGATAAGGAATGTTTTTGCCCGCGGATAGCCTTCGATCAACAAAAATGCGGACAAAGCTATTGGCATGAACTTGTTATTCGCCGAGGCGTTCGTGTAATTCCCGGCTTTTGCTATGGTTTGCTGTAAAAGGACCCGCCATTGGTCCGGCGCAAGTTCTTTCGTTTCAAGATTTCGCAATTCGGGAAAGTTAATCAATAAACAGTCATATTCCGCATCCGTGCCCGATCGAAAGTCGATAATCGGCCTGGGCAGATCGGTCAAGGCCCAATATAGATTCGGGGCATTGGGCTGCTGAATCAATTCCCTCACCTGATCGGACATCATACTAACAATCGTACAGCCGACCAAGTTATGAACAAGCGTCGGCCCGTTGGCTACGTGCCGGCCAAGGGTATAGCCGGCCTGCAACGTTTGGACGGCGTCGTCGTATTTTCCCTCGGCGATTTGTAATCTTGCGTAAGGCTCCAAAAGCCTGGCATAGGAACGAGTTTGCTGAAGATCAGGCAATAGAGTTGCAATACCATATTCCCGAATCGGCACTTGCCAATCGCAGTATTCGCATTGCGAGGCGCGCTTTATCTCATCGACTTTCCCATTCCAACCACGAATTATGGAACGCACCTTTTCGTCGCGTAATTCGGCCAACGGGGCTTCGCTCCAAGCGCCGGCCTTATCCCACATCTCATTTTCGCCGAGGAATAAACGGAGTGATTCCGCGAGCAGTTTATTATAAAACACCGCCGCGTTGCCGGGCTTTAGATCGATAAAAGCCGGTAAGAGTTTGTATTTGAGCGCCGGACTAGGCTCCGCCATCGGATGCAGAGTGATTTTGACGGTCTTGATCTTGGATTCCTCTTTTGCGGCGTCCTCACCTAAAATCGTCAAGGGTAATAGACACATCCAGGCGGTAATGAAAATGCCTTTTTGAAATTTCATGACGTTTCTCCTCATGGTTTCCGGTCATGGAAATTTATCCTGGCACAAGCGCCGGGGTTAAACGAACATGACCAAACATTGTTCTTTAAAGTCAACTCGGTCCCGCTCCCGGTTGGTTTAGAAGCTGGTCCAAAAGTTCCCGATTCGTTATCGGCCGGGCGATAATTGGTTTTCCGCCAATAGCTCCCGTCTCACTAGGCTTCCAAGAGTCCACGCCTTTGGCGAGGATTTGGCGGAGCAGCGCCGCATTGGAATGGGGAGATTCCGCTTCGCTGATTTTGCGATTATCCGTGCCCGATAGGAAAGCCAGGTCGAAATATGTGCGATTATTGCGAGGTTGTTCGGCGTAATCGTTTGAAAGAGTTGTTTCCTTGGCGTCGGTTGCCGGTGCTGATTGCGAGGCTGGATATATAACGACGTTTTCGGCATCCTTCGTTGCCGGTCTGACAATAAGCATTGCCAGTAATGCGGCCGCCACAACAGTCATGGTTGCAAACGCCGCGGGCCATGCCCCAATCCGCTTTTTGCCCTCACCCCCTGCCACTCTCCGGGCACCGACGGGCACCATCGGGCACCGATGCGCAGCATTGGTCGGCATGGTCGGTTGGTCGGTAGAGGGGAGAACAGATTGCTGCCCTCTCCCAAAGGAGGAGGGGAGAATGGATTGCTGCCCGGCCAGGAACATCAGCCGTTCGCGGTCCAGCCGGTCGGTTCTAGGAGTCAGGGCGGCCAGGGCGGCCTCGAATTGCTTCATTTCGGCCGATTGCTTTTCTTCGTGCATACCACACCCAACCTTTCTCGCAAGGCGTTCAATCCGGCCTGATACCAGCGGTGGACGGTGCTGGTCGATGAGCCGGTCAACTGGGCGATTTCATCGAACGACAAACCTCCCCACAGCCGGGCGACTATCGTTTCGCGTTGTTCAACGGGCAATTGCCGCATCACCCCCGCGACCTCGGCTGAATCCAACTGGTCGTCCAGACTAACGTGGAACCATGCCTCGTTTCCTTCGGCTGCCGCCGTTTCCCGCCGGGTTCGCCGCCGGGAACCGCGCGAGGCGTTGATGGCTCCGTTTCGCACTACCCGATAAAGCCACCCCACCACGTTCTCGGGCAATGCCGGCTGACGGACCAAGGCCAAAAAAGCCTCTTGAACCACGTCCTCGGGCGCGTCGCACCACTGCTGGGCATAGAGCACCATTGCCGCTCCATGCTCGTCCAAGAGCCGCGTCAATATTTCCGGACCTATGCCAGCCATGTTCCCTGTCTCGCTCGGCCGTCTGTAATAAAGACACCGCAGGGGAGAGTTTTTCCCAGGATTTCAGTATAATTCGCCGCGGCGGAAATAGACAGAAACAAGAGTTATCCACACCACTGAAGCACGCAGCACACGGAGATACGGTATATGAACAATATCAAATGTTTTAAGAGCCTCTAACAAAATGGGGACAGGCGCTCTATCGAAGTCCTTATTTCAGCCATTTTCGTGGAAACGCCGGGAGCCAGTCCCCATTTTGTTAGATGTTTTAAGAAGTTTAACCCCGGAGCTTGCTCCGGGAGTATTTTCCACAAATGCAAAGGCATGACACGGCATTACTTAACTTAAAATCAACAGTCGATTTCCTTGCCCCTTCTCCGTGACCTCCGTGTCTCCGTGGTGGGTCGTCCCGCGTGGCAATTATTTCGGCGCCAGCGTGCAAATCATGCGGCGGCCGTGATGTATGGGTATGGATTCAACTTTGGAAACGTCTTCCAACTTGGCTAAAATATCGTCGATCACCTTGCGGCCTTCTTCGATATGGGCCAATTCGCGGCCGCGGAACATCACGCTGACGATGACTTTGTCTTTGTGTTCGAGAAACTCCCGGGCCTTGCCGACCTTCACGTTCAAATCGTGATCGCCGGTCTTCGGGCGCACGCGGATTTCCTTGATCCTCATCTGGTGGCTGTGGCTTTTGTGCTGGCGTTTCTTCTGTTGATACTTGAACTTGCCGAAATCCATGATGCGGCAAACCGGGGGACGTTCGTTGGGCGCCACCTCCAC
>JBEKGL010000046.1:0-13384 GCA_050012815.1 Thermoguttaceae bacterium | reverse complement strand
CCAATACTCCCCCAGGTGAAACGGGTTGCACCTGAATGCCGGCGAAGGTTCCCCAGGAAGGATAGAGTCGATCTCTCTGTGGGGTTGTGCGCGTGTCGAGCACGACGTTCAGGTAGTAGCTCGCTGCACCGTTCAACTGAATCGAATTGCCCGCCACATTCGTCGTTTCACGCGTATGGGTGCCCCAGTCCCAGCCGCCGAAACCGTAGGCCACGCCTCCTAATGGCGTGGCTGGGTCAATAATGGGTAAGCCATTCGGGTCCGGCGACACTAAGGGATCGCCCAAGGCGCCCGTCCCGCCATTGACCTGTTTCCAATACAAGTTATTGGGAGTCAGATTCACGCAAAATAAGTCCCAATAGCCATGGCCTGCCCAGGCTGCGGCCTGGACAGGCTGTGTGTTGCAGGTATAGACCAGAAAAATGACTAAAACGCCAAAAAGCACTAAAAAACTTTTTCGATTGAACATACATACCTCCTAAGTGAAAATTGTTTCACAACACCGGCTCAGTTAGAACTGAGCCGCAGTAGAAAAAAACAATTCACGTCCTTTGCCATTCCCTGGGAGGCCTCCGTTCTTGCACACGTTCACCAAAACAATTCCATGTCATGGCGCACATGCCGGCGCGAACAATGTCATGGTCATCCTTCCGGGATAAGGATGAAAATGTTTTTCACAATCTCTAGATCCCGGGAATGGAAAAGTCCTGCACTCCTTCTCTTGCGAAAAGGATTTTTATCCTGTCGCCGTTTTGTGGCGACAATTGTCAGGGCCGTTGCGAGAAGCTTGACATGTTGCAGATCAAATAGCAGCGACCGATACTTTTTGATCGGTTGATCACGCTGACTCTTGTCTAGCTGCTTTTGAATTGAAACAAGCGTACCATATATCCTATCTTCCACATAAAAGAAGTAAAGTGCATCTAAAGAGGGAGTAAGGGGGGGATGGGATTCGGAATTCCGAGCAGGCCCGCTAGACAAGTGGGTTCGATTTGCCCGCCACTTGCGCCTTATTGATAGAGCGATCCGTCGACGGGCAGTTTATCCTTGCGATTGCCCAGGCGTTGGTGGGCGGCGGTGTCGATATCGTAAGAAATGGAACGGACCGATCCGTCGCAAAACAGCATATTAAAAGCAGCCGGATGCGCGCTGCCGAAATTTGTAATATAGGAATCTTTTGATCCTCGCTGGTCCCTCTGCGGTTTGCCAGTGGCGTTGTTATTGCACCAACGATTAACATCGTAGTCGCAGCCTTCCGTCCAAGGTTCGTCGGAATCGATGGTAGCGCCGGTGTAATACGCATCTGGAGAGAGATTGCGTTCGCCCGCCATATATGTATGGCTGGAGCCGTCGATTATGTCTTTATATTTAATCACGGAGCCGGTAAAAATTACTCCCGTGGCGGTTGCGTCCGGCGTTACGCTGCTAACCAGCGAGCTTGGGCCTTGCGAAACACCTGTATAATTATCGCCCGCGCATGCGGCGTAATCGGCTTTTGCAATTAGTTCTCCGCTGCCGGCGGTCATGCTGATGTTATGAATGGTGACGTTGCCGTTTGGATATAACGTGGCGGGGCGGCGCGTAGGACAATAATACAAGGAAATTGCGGTCTTTGCGGTCAGGGTTCTGCCTTTTTGATTGTTTCTTAAGCCATAATCGTGTACGGATTTCAATTCAACATAGGGCAGGATATTAAAGAGCCAGCCGCCCGGTTGCTGACCGCGATATCCCCGGTCCGGATCGCCGGACCACATATATCCCCAACCGCCGGTAGGATAGGCGTTTTGTTCGCTTAAATGCGTAGTGCAACCCAAGCCTATTTGCTTGAGATTGTTTGTACAATGCAAGCGGCGCGCGGCTTCACGCGCAGATTGAATTGCCGGCAACAGCAATGCAACGAGGATACCTATGATGGCGATTACCACCAATAACTCAACTAGGGTAAAAGCCCTTCGACTGCGGCGATTCATGGGTTTATTTTTGGGGATTGGGTTTCCAAGAATTGGTAAATGATGCGCATAGTATCATCACTTCATCCCCACCCTGCCCATCTCCCGAAACGAGAGGGCATTTTTTTAATAGGTCTTCATTATAACAGAATAAATGGCTTGCAACAGGCGCACGTACATGAAAGGTTTACAAGTGCCGGAAGTGTGTCTCGTTCCAGAATCCTAACCCCTAACCCTGAATGCCGAATACTATTTCAAGACTTCAGCAATCCTCTCCCGCGTAACAGGTCGGATCACGCCGCGGTCGCAGATTATGGCGGTAATTAGATTGGCGGGGGTGACGTCGAAGGCGGGGTTGTAAACCGAGATGCCTTCGGGGGCGGTTTGACGGCCGAAGGCGTGGGTTATCTCGCGGGGATCGCGGTGTTCGATGGGAATTTCCTCGCCGGATTGGATCGATAGATCAAAGGTGCTTGTAGGGGCGGCGATGTAAAAGGGAATGTTATGGGCCTTGGCCAGCACGGCCAGGCCGTAGGTGCCGATCTTGTTTGCCGCGTCGCCGTTGGCGGCAATCCGATCGGCGCCGGTGATGACGGCCTGCACTCGGCCTTCGCGCATTACTTGGGCGGCCATGGAGTCGCAGATCAACGTGGCGTCGATTCCCCGCTGGTGCAGTTCCCAGGCGGTGAGTCTGGCGCCTTGGAGCAAGGGGCGGGTTTCGTCAACGTAAACGTGCAGAGTTTTTCCCGCTTCGGCCGCGGAATAAAATACCGCCAAGGCAGTGCCGTAGTCGGATGTTGCCAACCCGCCGGCGTTGCAATGGGTAAGCACGCCCTGCCCGTCTTGGAGCAACTTTTCCCCATGCCGGCCGATGGCCCGGCACATTTGGCGGTCTTCCTCGTGGATTGCCCGGGCTTCGTCGAGCAAATTGGCGGCGATTTCGGCGGTGGGCCGGGCGCGGAGCGATTCGGCTTTTTCCCGCATCCGCTTTAAGGCCCAAAACAGATTTACCGCCGTGGGCCGGCTCGTGGCCAGATAGTCGGCTACTTCGTTAAGGCGGCTGAAAAAAGCCGTTTCATCACTGCCGGCGACGCTTTGCAGTCCGATGCACACGCCATAAGCCGCCGCAATGCCGATGGCCGGGGCTCCGCGGACTTGCAGGGTTTTGACGGCTTCCCAAACGGATTGGACGTCGCGGCAATCGATTTCGGCGAATTCCCCTGGCAGGCGGGTCTGGTCGATGAGGCGTAAATGCCCGTCCACGCCGCCGACCCAGTGCAGAGTTTCCAGATGTTTCATACTTTTCTTATCGCGAAACCGCAAGCAGTTTGCGGTTAAGATAATTTCATGTCACTTTTTTATGCTTTGCCGCCGCAGACTGAAAGGCGGCGTCTTTGGCGGTGATTTTTTCGCTAAGGGTATTTTTGAATTGAGCCAGTTTTTCCTGTAATTTCGTGTCCGCAAGAGCGAGGATTTGCACGGCCAGCAGCCCGGCGTTTCGGGGTCCGCCGCCGCCGACGGCCACGGTGGCCACGGGCACGTCGCCGGGCATCTGCACGGTGGATAGGAGCGAATCCAATCCGCCGGCCAGGTCGGAGGGCACGGGAACACCTATCACCGGCAAAGTAGTATGCGAAGCGATTACCCCGGCCAGATGTGCCGCCCCGCCCGCCGCCGCTATAAGAACCTTCAATCCCCTGGCCGCCGCCATAGTGGCGAATTGGCGGACGATTTCGGGCGTGCGGTGCGCGCTCATCACGTGCACTTCGTACGATACGCCGAATTCGTCCAAGGCGACCGCCGCCGATTGGATCTTCGGCCAGTCGCTGTCGGATCCCATTACAATGCCCACTACCGGTGCAGTTTGTTCTGTCATTTTTCACTACCCCTTATACTGATGAAATTATAACCGCGACCGGCGGTCGCGGCTTTATGATTTTAGTTTCGAGTCGATTTCATCGCGTTGGTCGCTGTGTTCGCGCTTGCGGAGATAAAGCTTGACAGGGACCTCGCCGAATTCCAGTTTATCCCGAAAGGCCCCCAATAAATACCGCTGATACTGTGCCGAAAGGGCCCGCGGCGCATTGCAAAATAGCACGATGGTGGGCGGCTGAGTTGCCACTTGGGTGGCATAGTAAATTTTCGCCCGCCGGTTTTGATGATCCGGCGGCGGATTCTGCTCCAATGCTAAGCGAAGCAGTTTGTTCAGTTGCGAGGTGCCGACCCGGCTCCGCGACTGCTTGAACAGCATTTGGGCGTGATTGAGCAAGGCCTTGACGTTCTTGCCCGTCTGGCCGGTGATAAACGCAATCGGCACGTACCACATGGAGCGAAAGGTGTCGCGCAGGTAGGTTACCCATTTTTCGGTGGGCATGCTGCCAGCCATGAGATCCCACTTATTGACCACGAACATGCAAGGCTTGTACTGCTGGGCGATATAGTCGCAAAGCTGCTTATCGACCTTGCTGATCCGTTGCGAGGCGTCGAGAAACAAAAGCGATACGTCGGCGCGGCGGATGCTTCGCTGCGCCCGGTGGGTGCTGTAAAAATCCACGTCGCTGCCGATGCTTTTGCCGCGGCGGAAACCCGGCGTATCGATGGCGAGAAAAACCTTTCCGTCCAAGTCGAATCGCACGTCGACGCTGTCGCGCGTCGTGCCCGGCACGCGGCTTACAATCATTCGTTCGGCCTGGGCCAGGGTATTCACAAGCGTGCTCTTGCCCGTATTGCGCCGGCCCACGATGGCCACTTTCATAACCGCTTCATCGGGCGGGTCATTATCGGGCGAAGACTCGGGCAGGCGCTGATAAATTTCTTCCAGCAATTCGGCCTTGCCGCGGTTCTCTCTTGCACTGACGCGGATCATTTTCCGGCCAAAACGGTAGAACTCGTCGGCCTGAGTCTCGATTCCCTCATGATCGGTTTTGTTGGCCACCAATATCACCGGCGGGGTAACGTAACGCAGGCGCTTGGCCACCGCATGATCCAAGGGAACGAGTCCTTCCCGGGTATCGACCACGAAAAGAATTATACTGGCGGACTCGACCGCCGTTTGAATTTGCTCTTCCACCAGATCGGTCAGATTGTCGGCGTCCTCCATGCCCATGCCCCCGGTGTCGACCAGTTCGGCGAACCGGTCGCGGATTTCGATTAGATGGGTGACGCGATCCCGGGTAACGCCGGCGGTCGGATCAACGATGGCCAGTCGCCGCCCGGCGAGCCAATTGAATATGCTCGACTTGCCGACGTTCGGCCTGCCTACGATAACAACCTGTGGAACACCCATTAAACGATTCGCCCGAGTTCTCTTCCCCGCTATAATAGGGAGTTTAGTATTGTCGTCAATTCATGGTCGAGTCTTATATATATAAGACCGCCGAAATGACTAATCCATTACAAATTATACGATAATGTAACGACCTAAGTTCACATCCATGATAATCTTCCCAGCTTAAACAATCCAGCCCTGCCGGGGGATATCGTCAATTAGAGGACAGGGAATAGATGGTGGGGTTGGAGGACGGGCTATAATAATTTAGGTTAAAGCTTGTAACTCATTAACTTCAAAGGTCCATTCTTCATTTTTTTCAGGCAAGGAAGATTTTTAATGCCCCAAACGAAAAAAATCACCTCTGAGCACGTCGTCCGAGCGGTGGTGCAAAAGATGGAAAGTCTTCAACTGGCCGGAGTTGATATGATACCCAAGGCGCCTAAATCAAAATCAGTAGGGTGTGTGAAACACACCATCGGGCAAACAAGCCCTCACCCTAACCCTCTCCCGACCGCTGGTGCGGTGCCCGGAGAGGGAACTTCCGGACATCCGCTTCCAAAGGGAGAGGGGACTTCAGCGCATGTTATTTCAAAGGGAGAGGGGACTTTAGATGATCCTCGATGCGCGGCGCTTGCCGAAGCGGCCCGGGACGTGGCCGCTTGCACACGATGCGCCGAACTTGTCCGCAATCGCACTCAAACGGTTTTCGGCGTGGGCAATCCTTATGCGCGATTGCTGTTTTGCGGCGAGGCCCCGGGGGCCGATGAAGACCGACTGGGCGAGCCGTTTGTGGGTCGGGCAGGACAATTGCTCACCGATATTATCGTCAAGGGCATGAAAATGCGGCGTCAGGATGTGTATATTCTCAACATTCTCCGCTGCCGGCCGCCCGGCAACCGCAATCCGCTGCCGGTCGAAGCCGCCGCCTGCCGGGAATTTCTCGACCGCCAACTGGCCATAATCCAACCCGAGTTCATCTGCTGCCTGGGCGCCGTTGCCGCGCAAAACCTGCTGCAAACCGATACGCCCATCGGCCGGCTCCGCGGACGCGTTCTCGACTATCACGGCATTAAAGTGGTTTGCACCTACCATCCGGCTTATGTATTGCGAAACCCACCCGCCAAAAAATTCGTCTGGGATGATATACAATTACTTATGGCTGAGATGGCGAATCAATAAAACCGCTTGCGGTTTCGCGATGACAACTGATAACGGATAACTGTAAACTGATAACTGAAAACTTCCGTCATGTACGAAACCTTCGAACATACCGCTGATTTGGGGCTGCGGATACGCGCGGACGACCTTAATAGTCTGTTCGCCGAGGCCGGCCGGGCTTTATTTTCAATTATCGTGGAAAATCCGGAAGATATTCGCACCGTCGAGGAAATCCCCTTTACCATCAACGTCATTGACGTGGAAGAACTATTGCACGATTGGCTGACGGAATTGCTTTTCACCTTTCACGTCCACCGGCGGTTGTTGGTAAAATTCGATGTTAACATACAAGCCTCCGGGCTGACGGCCATTGCAGGCGGCGAAAAGATCGATCTCAAGCGCCATGAAATCAGTCTCGAAATCAAAGCCATTACTTGGCACGGCCTGAAAATCGTGCAAACCCCAACCGGCTGGATGGCCGAGGTGATCGTGGATATATAACAAAAGATGAAGGATGAAGACGGATGGCAAAATGATAAATGCTTCCTACTCCGAGGTTGTGAATTTTTGTAGGGTGCGTGAAACGCACCACAATCTGTAGGGAATGGTGCGTTCCACGCACCCTACGGATTATATCCATATTGATGCAAAATCAATAAATTCACAACCTCTCCAAACTGTAAACTGATAACTGTTTACTGAAAACCGAAAGTTAACCACCGGAATCATATCCATGTCCAAAACCGGCTACAGCGGACCGCTGGAACAAATCGACGAGTGCACCTGGCGGATTCCGCGGAGTTATAAAATTGGGATGCGAGTGGAAGGCCGCATCTTTGCCGACGATAAACTGATCGATCAAATTCGCCACGACGAGGCCCCGGAGCAAGTCGCCAACGTGGCGTTTTTGCCGGGCATTCAGACGGCCAGCCTTGCCATGCCCGATATACATTGGGGCTACGGCTTTTGCATCGGCGGGGTTTCGGCCACCGATCCGGCGGAAGGCGGCGTCATTTCGCCCGGCGGCGTGGGCTACGACATAAATTGCGGCGTGCGCCTGGTGCGGACCAATCTTACCGTCGCCGAGGTCATGCCCCGCATCGGGCAGCTTATGGAATCGCTTTATCGCCGCATTCCGGCCGGCGTGGGCGAGGGCGGTCCATATCTGTTCGACCACAAGGAACTCCGCCGAATTTTGGCCGAGGGTTCGGCATACCTGGAAAAACGCGGCTGGGCCACCCAGAGCGATCTGGAACATACCGAGGCCACGGGCTGCATTCCCGACGCGCGGCCCGATTTCGTCAGCCAAAAAGCACTTGCCCGGGGCGGCGATCAATGCGGCACGCTGGGCTCGGGCAACCATTTTCTCGAACTCCAGGTGGTCGAGGAGATCGTCGATGAAGCGGCGGCACGCGCAATGGGCCTGCAACTGGGGCAGATCTGCGTGATGATCCATTCCGGCTCACGCGGCCTGGGCTACCAGGTTTGCGACGACGCCTTGGCCATGCTCCGCAAGGCCCCGGCCAAGTACGGCATCGACCTGCCCGACCGCCAACTGGCCTGCGCCCCTGTCCATAGTCCCGAGGGCCAGGAATATCTCGGCGCGATGCGTTCGGCGGCCAATTTCGCCTGGGCGAACCGGCAATTGCTGATGTGGCAGACCCGGGAGATTTTCGCCGAGTTCTTTGGACGCGCTTGGGAATCGCTGCAAATGAACCTGGTTTACGACGTGGCCCATAATATCGCCAAGATGGAGCGGCACATCGTCGAGGGAAAGGAAAAAATGCTTTGCGTGCATCGCAAGGGCGCGACCCGGGCCTTCCCGGCAGGGCACACGGAAGTGCCGGAGAAGTATCGGCACATCGGCCAACCGGTAATTATTCCCGGCGACATGGGCCGGGCAAGTTGGGTGCTTGTGGGCCAGCCGGGCAGCATGGAAAAGACCTTCGGCACCACCTGCCACGGCGCAGGCCGCGTGATGAGCCGCACTGCCGCCGTGAAAAACGCCCAAGGCCGGCGCATCGACAAAGAATTGGCCGAGCAAGGCGTAATAGCCAAGTGCCGCCACTGGAAAAGCCTTGCCGAAGAACAACCCGCCGCCTACAAAGACGTGAGCCTGGTGGTCGATGTAGTCCACCGCGCGGGCTTGGCGAGCAAAGTGGCGCGGATGAGGCCGATTGGCGTGGTGAAGGGGTGATCGCTTTAATAAATAGGCGTCTTCTGCCAAGCGAAATGATGTCTTAGTGAACAATCATCGCCAGCCGATAAAAAATGCAAATCAAGATTTATTTCTCTCGGTCGCGTTGTTCGATCAGTTGTTTAAGTCGCTGCGAAAGCAATTGAGGAAACCGCTCGCACCAGGATTCGTTGATCAGGCTGACTTCAAGCAAGTCGAGCAAGTGAACCTGATCTTTAAGGCGATATGAAGTGAGTTTCATACGAACCAGGGCATCGAGGGTGGGCACCGGGAAGTCGGGACCAGGTTGGGATTCGGTGATCTCGGGGGCCGGCAGCAGGTAATCCGGCCGCACTTTTTCCCCGGAAAACAATATATGGATAGCGCTGCGTACTGATCCCTCCGGGCCGTCCAAGAATAGGTCGACTCCGGCCACGTTTTGGTAGATGAAGCCGGCCGATTGTAGTTCGGCGGCGATGCGCTTAAAATCCTTCCGCCGGACGAGCAAATCCACGTCTTTTGTATTCCGCACTGCTTCCTGATCCACACGGGCCACCCACGCGGCCACCGCATTGCCTCCGGCAATCATATATGGAATTCCCGCCCGCGACAAAACACGGGCGGCCCGGCAAGCTCGCTCTCGAACGTCTTCCACGGCCGCTATCATCCTTTCCCAGGAAAATTCTTTGAGGGGTGTTGTGGACATGGCTATTTCCGGCTCGAATTATTCAAAAAATCAAGATTTTTTAACCGTATGTTTATTTTATTCTGGAACTTAAGAAGAAGTTATTTGTTTATAAAGAGCTTTATGTTCCTGTGGTACTTCTGGAAAAGGATTTGCTTTAAATTTATCCGGTATTGTTTCGTATAATTGTGAGAAACCGGTAAATGGAATAATACTATTAGGAAAATTTTTTTCCTTTCCATCTTTCACTCTAAAAGCCCAATAATCCCAGACGCTTTCGTTGGCGGCGAAATAATAAAGTTCGCTCGCGATATATTCCCATTCAATATCATTTTTTTGGAATAATTTTTGAGTCTGCAAAAAACATAGTTCGTCAAAAAGAGTTAAAGCATTATTCATCCGCATTTCTTCTTTATCATATTTATTCCATTCTATTTTTTCTCCTTTACGAATTCTCTCATAGAAATCATATAGATCATCTGTTATGAAACTAGTGTAAATTCTTGTTATTGCTTCTGTTTTTCTCAAGGAATTACTTATTCTAATTTGTCTCCACGCCATAATGGTAGCAATAATGGCTACTTCGACCCCGATAAAAGTCGCAAAAGATCCCAGATTTTCCCAGCAATATGGATTACCTGCCTTTGAAATGAGTCCTATATCAATAATGATAAATAATGTACTTAAAAGGATTAATGCATTTTTAATAATGAAATCTTTTATTCTGGAAACAAATTCACATTTTGCAAATAATTCTTTCATTCTTTTCCCCTTTGTGAACACGGGAAATATTGGCTATTATTTATTAATAAATACTTTAGGGGGCAATGAACCACTTGTCAAGAGACTCTTGATATAAAGAAAAGAAGTAGAAAGCGGGAAGAATCTGTTCCGATGATTCCGACCTTTTATTTATTGCGCCTAAACAACGTGGGATTTATAGCGGGCGATTTCTTCGGTAAGCTGGTTGATGAGTTTTTTCAATGAGCGCAAGGTCAGTTCGCGGGCATATTGATTTCCGCCGGTTTCTTTCCGCGTTGCTTCGTATTGCTCTTGTAATTCAGCGAGCTTTTCGCGGGTTACGGATAATTCTAGTTCGTCTTTGAGAGTCATAAAATCAACTCTATCAATCCTTTTTATATATAATATACCACCATAGCGGGGCAAAAAGATTTTTTCTGCTCGCCCTTCCAAAGTGTTGCAAAAAAAGCAGAATCTGGTAGGATGAGTCTATCGTAAGTCTCCTGTAAAGGTAGTATTTCTACCTTACTAACCAAAGAGCAACACCAGTTTTTAAATCATTGGGCGGTCAGCCCGGAGGCAGCGTTAGAGTTATGTACGTATTGGCGGGGGTCGCATTCGTTGTTGGATGCATTCTTTGGCGATTCATTTGCCGCAGGCCATTGCTCCCTATGGCTTGTTCGCCGTCAGCCATTTTCTTCTGGTTTTTTAAGGGGAGTATCTCCTGTCTCCGTTTTGCCGCTGACACACTGGTTTTGAGCTCTTTCTCACTCTGGCTCGCTCGTTGCGGGTCGTTTATCCCTTGCATCCGGGGCCGGGTCATCCCGTCTCCGTTTCGTCAATATTACATTTGGACGAACGTGTTCAGCAAAACGTTGAAAGGAGCAAGTTATGAGAAAGTTTATGTGTACCAGAAGAGAATCTCTAAATTTCGATGTGATGATTTTGTCATGCCTGCTGGCGTTGGCCGTGTTGGTTTCGACGGCAGCAGCTTCGGATGACACGAGTCTGAGTTGGAATTACCAACAGACGGGTTTTAGGGCTTATGGCAGTTCGTACCCGCAAACTGCGGTTGCCATGCGCGACGGCCAAGTTTGGCCGGTCGTCTTCAGTGAGGACTCCTACCATAAGGTTCAAGCTTACTCTCTGTATCCGGTAAAGAATCCAATTACTTTGACGAATTGGTACCAGATCGGCACCAACCTGATCACCGACTCGGACAGCGGGATATTATCGGCGGCGACCAGCCCCGACGGTCGCTTCGGCGTGGCACTGACGATAGTTGGTAGTGCGAATAGTGCGGCGGTCGTGGGCAGTTCGCTCACCGGTTTTTCTGGGGCAATGACGGGCGTGCAAGCCATCGATTTCGACAGGAACGGCAATCTTATCAAAGGCACCTTAACCACGCTTCCTGTAATAAACGGAGTGTCGCCCGGGCCGCTGGTCGATATCGCCGTCTCAGCTCTGGGCGACGTGGGGGCAGTGGATTCCAATTTCAAATACTATCAGAACAGCCTATTGATGGGCGGCTGGGGATCCGTGGATCTTAAACTAGTAAAAACCGATGTAACGCAGCCGCTTGCGTCAAGCTTGGATTTGGCTATCGACAGCCTGGGAAGGCCGCACATTGTCGGTTTGAGGCAATCGACGCAGGAGTTGGTTTCCTATGATTTCGATCCTGTTTCAGGCCAGTGGAAAATCCAATCCCTGGGTACGGGTTTAATGGGCACCTATGGCGCTTCGATCGCTGCCGACGGCAAGGGAGGCGTGGGCGCCGCTTGGGTCAGATACATCTCAGGCACCACAGGCAGCACATCACAACTTATGTATTCCTATAAGGACGGCAACAACGACTGGTCCAGCCAGGTAATTACTTCCAGCGTCTACAATACGCAAACCAGTAATTATGAATCTTTAGCTACAACCCAAGGCGTTGGGATTACTTTTGACGCGAACGACCAACCCGTAATTTCCTTCACAACCATTTCGGGGAATATCTTTTTGGCATACGACCCAGTCACGGTGCCCGAGCCAACGGTGATGCTTTTGCTAGCCTCGGGCGGAGCGATTGTTTTGCTATCTCGCCTGAAAAAACGGATGTCATGCAAAGTCTGATTTGCGAAATCGCAAACGGAATTACTATTGGGGTGGCAGTTAAACTGCCACCCCAATTCTTCTATGTTCAAGGAGAACTATCTTGACCCGATGTAAATGGATACTTGTTTCTCGATTCACAACATTGGTATTGGCGGTTTTGGCGATTTCCGCCGTTTTGCGGGCGGCGGACGTTCCGCGGGGGATTATGGTTATCGGCTGGGACGGGGCGGGGCGAAATAACGTCAAGCGTCTGCTGGCCGCCGATGAATTGCCCAACCTGGCGGCGCTTGCCAAGGACGGCGCATTGGTCGATATCGACATTGTAACCGGCGCCACCCAAACCGCGCCCGGTTTCGCGCAAATTCTCACCGGGTACGTTCCCGATAACATAGGCGTCCACAGCGACAAGATTTACCGGCCGATTCCCGAAGGTTATACGATCTTCGAGCGGCTGAAAAAATTCCTTGGCCCCGAAAACATCCAAACCGCGGCGATCATCAGTAAAACAAGTTATTATCTGGGCGTCGACGGCCCCTTCAAGATTCCTTACGACGCGTGGCGGGAAATACAGATTGAGCAGAAGAAAATCGATGATAACAAGCCCGGACCGGATGATTTGCATGGCGGAGTAATCGTCAAGGAAAACGGCGAGAAATTCGTGCAAATGCAGGGAGGCCCGTATCGCAACGCCAAAAATCAGATCGATTTATTCGTCAACGGACTAATAGTGAACGAGAAGGTCGGCGCGGCGGCCATGGATCAGTTGGAAAAGTGCAAAGACAAACGGTTTTTCATTTTCGTTCAGTTCATTCAACCTGATAAAGCCGGCCATAAATACGGCGAGAACTCGACGGAATATACCGACGGGATTAAATCGGACGATCTTTGGACCGGCAAAATCATCGACAAGCTGAAAGAATTAAAGATATACGATAAGACCTTGGTTTACGTTACCGCCGATCACGGTTTCGACATCGGAAAAAAGACCCATTACTACGCCCCTTATATTTTCCTGGCCACGAACGACGGGAAGGTCAATCGCAACGGCACGCGTGAAGACATCGCCCCGACGGTGCTGAAGCACTTTGGCATGGATCCGTCGAAGATCGAGCCCCGCCTGGACGGCTTTCCCTTGGACGAGCCTGCTCCGCAGCGCAAGGCCCCGGCCGATAATCCGAATCCGGAAAAGAGCGCGGTTAAAGAGTCCCTTGCTGTGCCCGCCGGACGCTAATGTGCCTAGTCAGGAGGTCAGACATTCTTGTCTGGTTAGTCAGGAGAGCCAGACATTCTTGTCTGGTCTGAAAAAG
>JBEKGL010000045.1:0-13946 GCA_050012815.1 Thermoguttaceae bacterium | reverse complement strand
GCCGCCTTCGGCGGTTGACCTGCCTGCGGAACAGCCGCTGGAAACGCTGAAACAAGTTCTTATTGCCGGCCAACAACCGCGTTTGCACCAGGGAAGTGCAGGTATCCGGATCGCTCATGGCCTGGCGGCAGGCTTGTTCCGGGGTGCGAACGCCGTGACCGAGGATCAATCCGGCGTCGAATACGTCGCGCAACAGGCGTTGGGCAAATGGGGCCACGCGCGTGCCAAGCCCCGAAGGATAAAGTACTTGCAGGTCCACGTCGCTGAAAGGCGCCACCTCGCGCCGGCCGCAACCGCCGCTGGCCACCAGGGCGATTTGCGAGAGCAAACCGTCGGGGCCCGCCTCGTTTAAATCGGCCAAGGCATCCCGGATCAGGTCGAGCAATACGGCATCGCGCAAATCGGCGAACTTGGCGCACAACTCCGCGCCGAGGCCGCCTTCCTGATGCAGGCGTTTGAATTCTTCGTACCCCCTGGCCAACCGTACCTTGGCCGCGACAACGTTGGCCCGAATGGAAGGCATGAGTTAGGGGCAAGGGCTCAGGGGCCAGGGGTTAGGGAAATGATGAAGTACGAAAAACGAATGAAAGAAAGAATGTCAAAATCCTAATTACGAATAAATAAAGAATGCCGAAACAGCAAGGACTAATGACGAATTATTTTTCTTCGTCATTAGACATTAGTGCTTCGTCATTCTTTCTAATCCCCAAACCCTAATCCCTAATCCCTTCTTTTCAAATTGCGCTTTCGCCGGTTTCGCCGGTGCGGATGCGGACGACCTCGGATAGGTCGGATACGAACATCTTGCCGTCGCCGACCTGTCCGGTCTGGGCGGAGCGCATGATCGTATCCAGAACGAGTTGCAGTTTTGAATCGGGCACGACCAATTCGAGTTTGATTTTGGGGACGAAATCCACTTGATATTCGGTGCCGCGGTACATTTCGGTGTGCCCTTTTTGGCGGCCGAAACCGCGAACTTCGGTAATCGTCATGCCGGCAATACCCTGTTCGCTGAGGGCATTTTTCACGTCCTCGAGTTTAAAATGCCGAATGATCGCTTCCACCTTTTTCATTGAACAACTCCTTGACTCGTGCCGTCAGCATGGGCGGGTTTATGGACTATTTCATTCTATCAAGTTTACCATTAAAACAAAGGCGAGTTTTTCGAGTTCATATATGGGAATTTCTTTTAGTGGTCAGTAAACTGACCACCCCTATCTGTTTTCCAATCTCTAATCTCTAATCTCTAATCCCTAATCCCTAATCCCTATATAAATATATACCCTTCTTCGCCATGTTGACTGGTATCCAGGCCCTCGATTTCATCGACCCTGGATACCCGCAATCCCATGACGGCATCGAGCACCTTAAGGATCACAAACGTGGCTACAATGGCCAAAACCCAAGTCACTGCCACGGCGATAATCTGGGAGAACAGGACCGGACCGCCTTCCAGCAAGCCCATTGGCTTGCCATCGGCAAATGCGCCGGTGGCCCGGGTAGCAAAGACCCCGGTGAGTAGAGCACCCAGAGTGCCGCCAACTCCATGTACGCCGAAAACATCGAGCGAATCATCATAACCAAACAGGGATTTCAGCTTAGTGCAGGCCAGATAACATACAATCCCAACGGCAACGCCCATAATCAATGCCGACATTGGGGTGACAAAGACCGAAGCGGGTGTAATACACACCAAGCCTGCCACCACGCCTGAACACGCACCCAGGATGGTGGGTTTGCCGCGGAAAATCCATTCCATGCCGGCCCAAGTCAAACCGGCCGCCGCGGCGGCGAAATGGGTGGCACAAAAAGCGCTGGCGGCCAGTTCATTGGCTGCCAACGCACTGCCGGCGTTGAAACCGAACCAGCCAACCCACAACATCGTGGCCCCGATTGCGGTATAGGTTAAATTGTGCGGGGGCATAGGTTCGCTACCGTAGCCCAGGCGTTTTCCCAACAACAGGGCGCAGATCAATGCCGATACCCCGGAACTGATATGGACCACGGTTCCGCCGGCGAAATCCAAGGCCCCGCCGGCAGATATTCCGGCATTGGGGCTTCCGTACATCAGGACTCCGCCGCCCCATACCCAATGGCATAATGGACAGTAAACGAGGGTGCCCCAAAGGATCATGAACACGACCATCGTGCTGAATTTCATGCGTTCGGCGAATGCCCCGCAGATCAAGGCCGGCGTAATAACGAAAAACATGCCTTGGAACAGCATGTGCGTCAGCCTGGGGATGGAATAGAGCGGATGCAGGGGGATTACCGATTTGCCATCGGTCCACTCGGCCGAGACGCCTTTCATAAATACATGATCGAGATTGCCGATCCATTTAGGGGGCGATGTAGCGGCATCGCCGCCGAAACTCAGCGTATATCCCCATAATGCCCAAATCACAGTCATCAGGCACATTAAAAACACGCATTGCATCATTACGCTAAGAACATTCTTTTTTCTGACCAATCCGCAATAGAAAAGGGCCAGGCCCGGGCCGGTCATCATCAGGACCAGTGCCGAACTGGTGAGCATCCAGGCGTTATCGCCGCGGTCGAGCGTGGGGGTTTTTGTTTCAGGTGGGGAGGGAGTTTGGACTTGGGGGGCTGAAACATCGTCAGCGGCGTAAGCAATCGAAACGTCTCCTGACAGAAAAAGGCATGTTAAAACGACAATCGATGAAAACGCGAATAGGTTGATAGACAGTCTCATACTATACCTCATCAGCGAAAAACAGTTTCCTGGCACAGTTTTGCAAACAAGCAGCAATTTATATGCCAATTAAGGCATCAGATAATTGCATAAAACACGTAAGATGTTGCAAACAGATACACTGCGAGATTTTTTCAGAACTGAAAGATTGGATTTTTCGCCATATATTGCCTATATGGTAGGCATTTAATGTCCAAATAATGGGCATCCAAGAGTAAAAACTGTTTTTTAATTAAGTTTTTTCCAAGTAACATCGGCAACGCCGGCTTGGGCATTGGATAATCGCGCTAGAACGTAAAACAAATCGCTCAAACGATTTATGTATGCCAACATATCCGCTGAAACAGCCTGCTTGTCGATCTGGATAAGTGCCGCCAAATGTCGCTCGGCCCGGCGGCATATCGTCCTGGCAACATGAAACATTGCCGCTGATCGGACTCCGCCCGGCAGAATAAATCCTTTCAGGGGCTGTAACTTAGCGTCATATTGATCGATAGTTGCTTCGATCTCTTGAATATGCCCTTTTGCGATGCTCGGGCAGGGCGATTCGGCCGGCGAGGACGAGGCCAGTTCGGTCCCGGCGCTGAACAATTCATTCTGTAATCGTTCCAAAAGCCGGTCGATTTCTTCAGGCACTCGTTCGATACGCAGCAGTCCGAGTACGGCATTGAGTTCATCCAGAGTACCAATGGCGTCCAGGCGCGGCGAATTCTTCCACACCCGAACGCCGTCAAGCAAGTCCGTTTCGCCCGTGTCGCCGCGGCGAGTGTAAATTTTCATGATTATTCTCGGGTTACAGTTTTCAATTTACAGATTTCTTCATTTTGTATTCCGTGTTCAATCCTACAGCCTACAGTCTAAAGTCTAATGTTTAAAACCTATTAAGACGACACCAGCATTTTCATTTGGATCAAATCGGCCAGGGAGCCGGCCTTCATTTTTTGCATGAGTTTGGAGCGGCGGACTTCCACGGTACGGACGCTCAGGCATAAATCGGCGGCAATGGCCCTGTTTGATTTGCCCTCCATCAGCCGGTCCAGAACGTCGTACTCGCCATGAGTGAGTTGTTCCAATCGGCGGCGGAATTTCGCAAGCCGGGCCAATCGACGGCGGTTGGCGGCGCCCCACTTGAAGGCCTCTTGTATGGATTCCCAAAGCGCCTGATTGCGGCAGGGTTTTTCCAGGAAATTAAGCGCCCCTGCCCGCATGGCACGGACCACCGTGGGAACGTCGCCGTGCGCGGAGATTACCACTGCGGGAAGGCACACGGCCGGATTGTTGATGCGTTCCAGCAATTCCAAGCCGTTCATGCCGGGCAGGCGCACGTCCAACAGCAAACATCCCCCCAGCAGTGGATCGAAGGCATCCAAAAATTCCACCGGCGAGTGGAAAGCCACCGACTCCAACTCCATCGATCGCATCAAGGCAGTCAGCAATTTACGGACGCCGGGATCGTCGTCGACAATGAAGACAGTCAAATCGTTATTCAAGTATCCGCCCTCCGATGAGGGTTCAGGGTGCAGTTGTCAGGGTTCAGCATTAAATCTTTCACCTGAATTCTGAACCCTGCCAACTAAACCCTCAAAAAATTCCCCGGGCAAGATTCGAACATACTGCATTTTCTTCGGAAAAACAAGGGTATCCACCTTCAGGCGTTGCAAAATCCGCTGCAATAAACGCTCCCAACACACAAAACGGCTCATCCCCTACGGATTCACTCCTAGAAGAACTATTAGACCTCTGGCCAAAACTCTGAAAGGAGGTTCGCTTTTGGATTATGAAAGTAGCAAGAGCTTCTACAAAATAAAAACAAAGATTGTGAGACTTCGTGACTATTATGAGAGTTAGTGGTTGTGGAAATATGGTAAAGCAAACTTTATCAAATTTTCTATTAACTATAGGTGGCGACGGTAACACAATTATCATATTCCCCAAGAAAACCGCAATTGTGTCACCTCCCAGACTCCCATGAACCAGACGGCGTCGAACCCGTAAGAGGCAATTGCATCCCACTCTTGCTCGGGAACCGTGCCGAGCCAAATGGGCTTTTGATATTTTCGGCTCAACTCCGCGAGCCGCACCCAGGTGTTGATCTCCTAGATGACGGGATGCTTGGGCCACGTTCTCATTGTCACTGCTCCCGAGCGTCTGCGGCACCCTTCAAGAACCCGGCCTCCTTGCCCAACTCCAGGGCCCGCTTGGGATCCAGGTAGCCGAAAAGCTGAATGCATTTGGCCACGACCCCGGTCCAGCCAGTCTGATGGCTTGCACCGAGCCCGGCACCATTGTCGCCGTGGAAGTATTCGTAGAAGAGGATGTGGTCGCGCCAGTGCGGGTCGGACTGGAACTTTTCCGTGCCACCGTACACAGGACGCCGGTCGTGCTCGTCGCGGGTAAATATCCGGGTGAGCCGATCGGCAATCTCTTTGGCCACCTCGAAGAGGTTCATCATCTTCCCTGAGCCCGTGGGGCATTCAACCTTGAAGTTGTCGCCGTAGTACAGGTAGAACTGCAGGAGGGCTCGGATGATCATGGCGTTTACTGGCATCCAGACCGGGCCGCGCCAGTTGGAATTACCGCCGAACATGCCGGTATTCGACTCGGCCGGGAGGTAATCCACCCGATACTCTTGGCCTTGCACGTGGAAGACGTAGGGATGCTGCTCGTGGAACTTCGAGATCGAGCGGATGCCATGTGGGCCCAGGAACTCATTCTCGTCGAGCATCTTCGAAAGAATCCGGCGGAGCCGCTCCGGGTTGACCAGGGCCAGGATTCCCCGCTCGGCAACACCCAGGTGTCCTGGGCCTGTAGGGTGGATGGAGTTCAGAACCTCGGGCATCTGGCGCAGGCGTGCCTGAATCTCGGCGTTTGCCCGCGGAATGCGCTCGCGCTGCCACTTCTCGGTCACCGTGGTGGCGCACAGTGGCAGGAGCCCCACCATCGAACGCACCTTGAGCCGCGTGGTGCTGCCATCGGGGAGTACCAGCAGGTCGTAGTAGAAGCCGTCCTCCTCGTCCCACATACCGTTGGACCCAGGTTGGTTCATGGCCGCAGCGATGTACATGAAGTGCTCTATGAACTTGGAGACCATGTCCTCGTAGGTGCGGTCGTGGGCGGCGAGTTCCACGGCGAGTTCGGCCATGTTCTGGCTGAACAGCGCCATCCACGCCGTGCCGTCCGCCTGCTCCAGGTGGCCCCCGGTGGGCAGCGGGGCGCTGCGGTCGAATACGCCGATGTTGTCGAGGCCAAGAAAGCCGCCCTCGAACACGTTCTTGCCGAAGCGGTCCTTGCGGTTCGACCACCAGGTGAAGTTCAGCAGCAGCTTGTTGAAGGCCGTTTTGAGGAAATCGACATCGGCCTCGCCGCGCAGGGCCTGCTCGGTGCGATGGAGGAACAGGGTCGCCCAGGCATGGACCGGCGGGTTCACGTCGCTAAAATTCCACTCGTAGGCGGGGATCTGGCCGCTGGGATGCAGGTACACCCCCTGCAACATCAGTTCCATCTGCTGCTTGGCGAAGTCGGGGTCCACGATCGCCAACGGCAGCGTGTGGAAGGCCAGATCCCAGGCCGCGTACCAGGGGTACTCCCACTTGTCGGGCATGGAGATGATGTCCTTGTTCAGCATGTGAAACCACTCCGAGTTCCGGGAGTTGCGATATCCGGAATGGAGGGGATTGGAGTGGTGCTCGTCCAGCCAGTTGTCACCGTCGAAGAAGAAGAACTGCTTGCTCCAGAGCATACCGGCCAGCGCCTGGCGCATCACGTTGGCCGCGTCTTCACTCACAGATGGCGGCGTGACCGACTTGTAAAACTCATCGGCTTCATGAAGCCTGTCAGCGAAGACTTCATCAAATTGCTTTCCAAAGGGTTTGCCCTTCTGGTCCGGAGAAGTGCTGGAGAGCCGCAGGCGAATCACTTTGGTCTGACCGGCACCGACATTGACCTGGTAGTGCGCCGCGACCTTGGTGCCCTGCTTGCCGGGGTTCACGGCGCCCTGGTTGCCCTGCAGCACGCAGTTGTTGATGCCGTCCTTGACGTAGGGGCTCTCGTTCTTTTGCCCGGGGAAAAGCCGTTCGTGGTTTGTTTCGTTCTCGGTGAAGAGCAGCGGCACCTCGCCTTCGCAGGAAAGAATGAATTCACCGAGCACTGGATGCGTTGCCGCGACCGCACTCGCACCTGCCGGTGTCTTGATCTGCTTGAGGTTTGGTTTCCCGGCAACTCGGTTGGATTCGGCAATCCACGACGACCAGTCGTTGCGGAACCACAGCGTGGGCAGGAGATGCAGTTCGGCCGCGTCTGGTCCCCGGTTGACCGCCGTGATCCGCACCAGGATGTCTTCCGGGCCCGCTTTGGCGTACTCCACAAACACATCGAAATAGCGGTCGCCGTTGAACACCCCAGTATCGAGCAGTTCGTACTCCATCTCACTGCGAGAACGCCCGCGGTTCGTCTCCACAAGGTCGGCATAGGGATAGGCCGCCTGCGGGTACTTGTACAAATACTTCATGTAGGAATGCGTCGGCGTGCTGTCGAGGTAGAAGTAGTACTCCTTCACATCCTCGCCGTGGTTGCCCTCGCTGTTGGTCAATCCGAAGAGCCGCTCCTTGAGAATTGCGTCCTTGCCGTTCCATAGGGCCAGCGCGAAGCAGAGGTGCTGTCTGTCATCGGAAAGGCCGGCGATGCCGTCCTCGCCCCAGCGATAGGCGCGCGAGCGGGCATGATCGTGGGTGAAGAAATTCCAGGCGTCACCATTCTCGCTATAGTCCTCGCGCACGGTGCCCCACTGGCGTTCGCTCAGGTAGGGCCCCCATTTTTTCCACGCAACGCCGTGTTCTCGCGCTGCCTTCAGCCTCAAATCTTCTTGGTTCATCGGTCATTCTCTCCCATCTGATTAGGGGTGATGCTGGGCTGTCATCTGCTGGCCGTTATCTGTCGGGTTGCTTTTATCTATTATAAGTGGGCGTTAAGCCAAATGCTACGCAATTTAGCTCGGCCGCAGGCCAGGGCCAGCAGCAACGATCCGACAATCTCGAAGATGCCATAGGACATGACCGCAGTCACGTAATGTGGCACAGATGTTGGCACAGAACCCTTGTAAAATGGCACAAACGGCACTAAAATATGGAAAACCTGGAAAGCGATGAGCGTGTGCTGCTTTTGTCGAAATCCTTGTGTAGCAAACATGTTAGACGCGAGAATCCCTGACCTTAGTTGCGACCTTCTGAGCCGAAAGTTACAGGTTCGAAGCGCGAGGGCGTATAACGTACTGTAAATAACTCATCGGAACGATCAGAGCGTTGTTGATCTCATATCAATCTTAAAGGAAGAAAGCTATGGCATTAATCCGAGACGAATTGATGGGTGGGGTACGCGTTCTTTTATTCGACAGGGAGCGACTCTTGGATGGAGTTGAAATCGAGCAGTGCTATCGAGAGATCGTGGCGGTATTGGATAAAACCCAGGAACGTTGCGTACTGCTGCACTTCGGGCGAGTGAATTTCATGTCCTCTGCGGCTTTGAGCATTTTGGTACGAGTCCTTAAGAAGAGCAAGGAATACAAAATCACGCTGAAGTTGTGCAACATCACCCCCGATATTAATCAGGTATTCACGATTACCGGCATGAATAAGATCTTCGATATCTATGACGATTCTTCCCAAGCCATGGACGCCTTTAAGAAGAGCTACTAATTCGACACAGGGGTAGCTAATCAAGTACTGAACCGCCGTAACGGCCCGCTACACGTTGTCTGGAGATTCGCATATTGCAACGGCAAGGGGACAACAAATTAGAGGATCGACAGGATACCATTGGGCTGCTTTTGGAGCCGAAGGGTACAGGTTCGAATCACGACGGCGCATAAAGTACTGTAAATAACTCCTAAGTGTGATCATTGCATTGCTAATATCATATCAATCTTAAAGGAAGAAACTATGACATTAATCAGAGATGAATTAATGGACGAGATTCGCGTTATTGTCATCGAAAACGAACGACTACTGGATGGGACTGAAGTCGAGCAGTGCTATCGAGAGATCGTAGAGGTATTGGATAAAACCCGGGAATATAACGTACTGTTAAATTTCGGAAAAGTGAAGTACATATCCTCCATGGCTCTGGGCATGTTGATACGAGTCCTGAAGAAGTGCAAGGAATACAAAATAACGCTAAAGTTGTGCAACCTCACCCCTGATAATTATCAGGTATTCACGCTTACTGGCATGAATAAGGTCCTCGATATCTATGAGGATTCTACTCAAGCCATGGCCGCCTTTAAGAAGAGCTACTAATTCGACACAGGGGTAGCTAATCAAGTAATGAATTGCCGTAACGGCCCGCTACACGTTGTCTGGAGATTCGCAGATTGCAACGGCAAGGGGACAACCATGAACAAAGTCCATTATTTTTGGACGATTAGCCCCTCTTTTTGAAAAGCGGCGTGGACATCTTCCGCAGTCTTGTATATTGCGAAGACTTTGTTCATGCCGGTTATCTTGAAGATTTGTGCAATATCCGGCTCGATGTTGCATAGTTTCAGGTTGATCTTATATTCCTTGCACATTTTATTGACCAAAATTAGCATCCCGAGCGCTGCCGAGGATAGAAACTTTACCTCGCGAAAGTCAAGAATGACATTCCGCTGCTCGGTTTCGCCTATGATTTTAGCCATTTCCTGGTGAATCTGCTCAATGAGCGGAGCATCAAGGATTTTGGCATCAGTCAATAAGATCGTCAAAAACTCGCCGCTCGGTATACATTGTAGTGACATGGCTAACGCTCCTATCAAGCAAGTTAACTACATTGCTAATTTACACACAGCCGTAGACATTATCAACCCTCACATTATTGTCTCTAAGAGAAATGCAAAGTTAGGATAAGGTCCTTTTTTAGGTTATTAAATTCTGCAATTCGTTGTCAATTCGGCCCAAAAGCATGGACCTGATCGCTTTATGCGCCAATTTGCAGTTCTTCTGATGGTCCCATAGATTAAAGCCAGGTGCATTGTTCTTCTATTTTGCCGCAGGCGGTCTCGGGTGGGGCAGGCCCACCTTAATAGTCGGCTTCCGTCTTGCTAACAGACAAACCATAATAGCCCGTTCCGACGCATTTGGACCACGTTAAGGAGGAAATCCATGGATATGCAACGTCTACTGAGGGCTGCCGTCCAGTTTAATGCCAGTGACTTACACATCCAGGTCGGCAGTCAACCGATGGTCCGTGTTGACGGGGTGATGTTGGCTATGGACCTTCCAGCAGTTTCGCCTGAGGAGATTCAGCAACTTGTCGCTCAGGTGGCGGAAAAGCCGCAAATGGAGCGCATCGAGAACGAGCGGAGCTGCGACTTCTCATATTTCATCCCCGAGGTGGCCCGCTTTCGCATCAATATCTTTTATGAACAGGGACGGCTTTGCCTCGTCGCCCGGGCCATCCCCTTGAAGATCAAGCCTTTCGAGGAACTTTTTCTTCCTCCGGTGATCCAGGAAATTGCTGAAGAACCACGGGGACTAGTTTTAGTCACCGGCACAACAGGCAGCGGTAAAAGCACGACCTTGGCCGCAATTATCGACTACCTTAACCGCAACCACCGATTGCGGATCATAACGATTGAAGATCCGATCGAGTTTGTCCACACATCTCAAAAAAGTCTGATTGCGCAGCGCGAGATCGGCCGCGACAGTCCGAGCTTTACCGAGTCCCTGCGTAGGGCGCTGCGCCAAGACCCTGATGTAATCCTCGTCGGTGAACTCCGAGATCTGGAGACGATGCGAATCGCCCTGCAGGCTGCCGATACCGGGCACTTAGTCTTCAGCACCGTCCACACAACCAATGCAGCTCTAACCCTTCAGCGATTGATCGCCATGTTTCCAGCCAATGAGCGGGAACTGCTCCTGACGCAGCTTTCCACCAATTTGTCGGCCGTTATCAGCCAGCGTCTGGCCAAACATAAGACAAAGGGACGGATTCCGGTAGTGGAGATCATGCGGAACACGCCGGTTATCCGCAAGGCAATACTCGAAGCTCGCGTCTCCAGCCTGCCGCAGGCTATCGCTAACCGCGATAACGATATGCAGCTTTTCGACCAACACCTGGCCGATCTTTACCACAGTGGCGAGATCTCAGGCACCGAAGCGCTCCGTCTAGCAACGAATCCAGATGCCGTAGCCTTGGCAATGAAAGGCATAACCACCCTTGATACCGGCGCCGGACTGGTTCGGTGATAGCAGCTTGTTTTTCTGTAGCACACCAACCTGCCATTCCTATAACATCGCCCAGTGTGCTCATAACATCAGTTCTAAAATGGAGAAATCGTCCGCGAGGATGTCCGAGCAATGCAGTTTCCTGGCATGAGCGAGCAAATGGTCCATCGAGTTGATTCCCATAGGAACTGCCACCATGAATTGAAGGAACTCATCAAATGTCCAATTTTCACCGTCGGTCTTCTCAATCTCGTAGACACCGTCGCTAAAGATGAATAATCTTGCGCCAGGATCGAGAGTCATGACAGTGGTTTCGAAGGGCAGACCCAAATTCCAGCCGATCGGCGATCCTTCCGCTTCGAGTTGCTTTAATTTCCCGTCCGATGGGTCAGAACTTGTCAGTAAGAGCGCAGGCGGATGACCGCCCGAAGCATATACAAGTTGACGCGTTTTTGTGGAAAACACTCCGTACCAAATGGTAAAGTATCGATTGTCGTGTTGCTCCATCAAAAAAGTCGCACTCAGACGTTCAAGTACTTGCGTGGGATCGTGAAAATCGGCGCCGGGGAGGGACTGAGATCGAAGCACGTTCAAGGCCGAGACCGACAGTAACGAAGCCCCCACGCCGTGACCGCTGACGTCGAGCAGGTAAACGGCAAAATGCTCGTCGTCCAGCCAGTGATAGCCGAACGAATCGCCGCCGAGTTGGGTGGATGGGACGAATCGCCAGTCCACTTGGACCGGACCATGCTTGATCGGCGCCGGTAAAAGGGAACAGACATATTTGGCTGCCTGAGCAACTTCTTCGGCAAGTTGTCGCTGGCTATCGGCGAGTTTGCGGTATGCCTCGTTACGCTCCAACTGAGCAACGTACCCCTTCGAATGGTAACGTATTCGAGCGACTAGCTCGAGTTTATCCGGCAACTTCACCAAGTAATCGTTGGCGCCGATGGCGAAAGCCCGGGCTTTGATTACAGGCTCCTCTTTCGTGGAAAGGACGATCAAGGGAATTTCACGGGTCTTTGGATTGGCGCGGAAAAACTTTACCAGAGTTAGTCCGTCGATCTCCGGCATAACCAAATCCTGGAGAATTACCGTTGGCGCCAACTGGTTGGCCAACTCGATCGCCTTCGTGGGATCGTTACAGAAATGGAAGCGGATGTCGCGCTCATCCGCAAGCATTCTACGAACGGCTTCCCCAATGATCGGTTGATCATCGACCAACAGCACCGTAACCCGATGACCCATCGCCGGGATGGGGTTGGAACTCGAAAAGTCATGAGATGTGCTCATTGTCAATTCCCATTATGCCGGCGTATTATCAGATGCGGCATCTTTCCAGGCCATAACGGCCATCGTCAGATTCGATGAAACGGCCGCGAAGCGGCTGCCGAGCGCCATAGCCGCAGCGGCTTCGTCCTTACGTCCCGCAAGGGCCAGCTCCAGCACATCCGCAGCAAGTCCATGAAACTCTGCATGTAAAGTCCGCACCTTATTGTAGTTTTCAGAGAGCCTCTCAGACAGCGGCAGTTCGGAGAGCCACTTGCCGAAATTGCATGAATTATCGGTACGGACATCGCTAACGCGCCACTCACTTTTCTCTGTGTCGATGGCTTCCATCAGGCGGTATTTCCACTTGGCATGGGAGGCAATGGCCTGGTCGAGGGCTTCAACAATATTCATGGGTAGAGACGCCACTTTGATAAATTAAACAGATCTACAGATTCACACTATTCTCGCATTCCGCGATGTAGTTATCAATGTGATTCAGCAATCGTTCCGCATAATGCAACGGCCTTTCGTGGCCACCGATTACCAAATTCCGCATAACTGCCCCCCCATGCCGTGGGTATGTCCAGTGGGGCATAACACATTCAAAGCACATATATCCCATGGAGAATCTTTGAAAACTGTGTTTCGGTTGGGTAAGATAGGGTTATCGGCAACCGAAGCAGGCTGTACCAAAGGTGGGGCACTTGGCCATTATTTTGCACCCGGGAAATATAACAGAGAGATAAAAGCCATGATACGACTGCGCGACTTCACCATCCGGACCCGGCTGTATGCTCTGATAATCACCAGCACCGCCGGTTTGGTTGCAGTTCTGTGCCTGGCGGCATTCGTGCTTTACTGGTATCGAGTGGAAGGCCCCGTCCACCAAGAAATCCAATTGATCAGACAGCTCCAGACAGAAATGGAGCCCTCGATCCTAGCGCTGGCAAGGCCACAGCTAGTTGTTGAAGGACTGCTGTCGCTAACCGATTCCGGTACTCTCAATAGCCGACTGAGAGAATTGGACGAGATGGAAAATGTCTACCGCGAACGTCATGCGTACTGGACGAAATCGCTTGCAGACCCGGCCATCAACAAGGCCGTCACCGAAGATTGCTACCGGCCTGCTGATGAGTACTTCCACCTTGTAAAGGACGAACTGGTTCCTCTCTTAAAAGCCAACCAAATGGAAAAGGCGAAGGAACTATTCACAAAGACAATCGATCCTGTTTATAGAACGCATCAGACCGCATACGACAAAGCAATAGGTCTCATCCGCGACTCAGCCAACAACACCAAAAAAACTGCCAGTGAAGCTGCTGCCTACTGGATGAAAGTCATGCTGATTTTGAGCGTGATTTCCGTAGTATCGATAGGATTGCTGGGCTGGGTGACCACACGGAGCATTACCCAATCTACCCGGAAACTCATCAACCGTATCAGCGAAATGGCCGGCGGGGCCGGTGATTTGACGGCCCGGGTGGACATCGACTCACACGATGAAATGGCCCAACTTGCCGCCGGAATAAATGCACTTATTGTCAAAATCCAAACCGTGGTCCAGCGCGTCCGCGAGGGGAGCGTTCAATTGCTCTCGACCTCCTCGCAGATTGCAGCCACCGCCAAACAGCAGCAGGGCACTGTGCAAGGGCTCTCCAGCGCGACCACCGAGATTGCGGCTGCCGTGCGGGAGATTTCCGCCACCAGCGAAGCCCTGGCCGAAACCATGGATGATGTGAGCACCCGCGCAAACCAGGCATCCA
>JBEKGL010000044.1:0-14077 GCA_050012815.1 Thermoguttaceae bacterium | reverse complement strand
CAAATTGAAAATTGAAATCTCAAATTGCGGAAAAACTAACAAAGCCGCGGCCGCACGATTGCAGCCGCGGCTTTTTTTCGCACTCATTCCCGGGCGGAGCCTGGGAACGAGGATTGCCACCCCAACGGCTTTTAACCATCGGCATGACGACTTTACGCTTTTTCACCAAATTCCGTCCCTGTGGTTTATGCGGGGCGTGCCTTTTTTGACGCCAGGGCCTTACGACCGATTCTTTAGGTTTTTTTAGGCTCTCACGGTGCAAATGGCGCAAATGTTTTATCGCTGTTTTTATGCTTTGTCGGAGTTTTGCGCGCGGCATGGTCGGGCTGTATGGGCTGGGTAAAATTCGGCCCAAAAATCCCGCCCTGTTTTTTTGACTTGCCAAAAAAAATGAACTATGCTTACAAGTGAACGGCATTGCACGCCCGCTTGCCGGTCATTTTGTCGACAAACCATCCTCCCACGGCCACGCCACCCACGAATCGGCGCCGGCAACCTTTCCTTCCTCGACGGACTACACCATGCGACGGATCAGTACCGGCTTTTTGCGCGTGACTTTCGCGGCCTTCGTCCTTTTGCTCGGCGCAACGGCTCTGGCGCAGTTGCCCACGACGATCGCCATTTCCAGCCGCACTCAGGAGGTCGACAACCTCTTGAAGCGCGGGCAGCAGTTGGAAATGGAACGGCGCTGGGGCGACGCCCTGACCCATTACGAGGAGGCCCTTCGCCAGTTCCCCGCGGAAGACGCGTTGCAACGCCGATTCGATATCGCGCGACTGCATTACGACGTCCAACGCCGTTCGGTCGATCGCAGTTTCAGCGAAACGCTCGCCCGGCTGCCTCTGGACCGGACTCTGGACCTTTACGCCCAAGTGCTGTTGAAGATCGAATCGCATTACGTCGACTCGCCCGACTGGAAAGCTCTGCTCCAGCGCGGCACCGACAATTTGGAGATCGCCCTAAGCGAGCCGGTTTTCCTGGAGCGCTATGTGCCCGAGACGTACCGTCCGGCGGCCCGCGGTTTTTGCGTCGAGCTAAGGCAGATGCTCGGAGAGCGGCCGATCCGCAGCCGCGAAGACGTCCGCCAGGCCGTGGTCGCGGCGTCCGCGCTGGCCCAAAAGCGACTGGCCGTTCCGTCCACCGTCGCCGCGCTGGAATATCTGTGCGGGGCCACCAACTCCCTGGACCAATACTCCGCCTTCCTCACGCCCGATCAATTAAATGAAGTCTATTCTCAAATCGAGGGCAACTTCGTCGGCCTGGGGATCGAACTTAAGGTTCAGGCCAACGCCCTGACCATCATCAGGGTAATTACCGGCAGCCCCGCCGAGCAAGCGGGCGTACGCGCCGGCGACCGGATCATCGCCGTGGACGGACAAACGACCTCCTCGATGTCCACCGACCAGGCCGCCAACCTGTTGCAAGGCGTCGAGGGAAGCTACGCGGCCCTGACCGTGGCGGGCGCGGACGGCCTCGAGCGGCAGATGAGCATCCGCCGGCGGAGGGTCGAGGTGCCAAGCGTCGATCAGGCGAGCATAATCGACCGCGAAAAAGGCATCGGATATTTCAAGCTGAACTGCTTCCAAAAGACCACCGCCCGCGATCTGGACGCCGCCTTGTGGAAACTCCAGCGCGAAGGGATGCGAAGCCTGATCGTCGACGTCCGCGGCAATCCCGGCGGACTGCTCGTGGCCGCGGTCGAGGCGGTCGATAGGTTCGTCGAACATGGCGTGATCGTCTCCACCCGCGGCCGCAGCGCGCAGGAAGACAGCACCTTTACCGCCCATGCCGAAGGGACCTGGCAAATGCCCCTGGTGGTCATCGTCGATCAGGACAGCGCAAGCGCGGCCGAAATTTTCGCCGGCGCAATACGCGATCTGCACCGGGGCGCCGTTGTGGGCGTGCGGACCTACGGCAAAGGTTCGGTGCAGGGCATCTTCCCCTTGGAAGGCACTACCGCCGGCATTCGCTTGACCACGGCAAAGTTTTATTCGCCCTCCGGCCGCCCCTATAGCCAGGTCGGCGTTGAACCCGACTTCACAGTCCGGCAAACCGCAAAGCCCGTAGACGGCCAATTGATCTCCTCCACCGGACAGACCGACGACATGCTGACCGCCGCATTGGAAATCGCCCGCGGCGGGACCCAAGTCCGACAGGCCCGCAATCCGCGATAAAATATGGCGAAAAGATGAAGGATGAAAAAACAGCGGAGGGAAAACAACGAGGCAAATGCGGAAAGCAGATAACCGATCGCTTAAAGCCGATTGCTAAAAGTTAATTATTTTCCAATCTCCGTGTTCTCCGTACCTCCGTGGTGAATTTTTCCTTACCGAATCCTCGTTTCCAGCGACGATATATGCCGGGCGGTGATGTGTTGCGAGCGTTGCTCGGGCATGTACCCGCGGGTGCCGGTTACGCCTACTTGCCGGCCGACGTAATTCTGCAAATTCACTCCCGGCGCCGGCGTTACGTAATAACGCACGTTGCCGGCCTCGTCGACCAAGGCGAAACGCGGGGCCCCGACTTTCGGCGAAAAAACCCGCTGCAACTGGCCCACGCCGTCGAATTGTCCGTCCGGATCGGCCTCGGCCGCCGCCTTTTCCATGGTGCGTTGCAGCCCTGTCAGAAAACGGTTCGATGCCGCGTTCTGCTCACGCATGGCCGTAATCGAATCGTATCGCTGCTTGATGTCTTCAAATCGGGCGATCTTGTTTAAAAGTAACCGCGCCTTGCCCCGGTCCGCCGCCGAGTCCGCCCGGTCCAACAGCGATTCCCCGCGAATCCGCATGGCATCGAACGACCAGACCGTCGGCTCCTCGACCACCATCATCGATAATTCCATATCGATCCGATCCAGCTCGTTTTGTAACTGCTCGGAGGAAATCTTATTATCCGCGTCCGATTTATGCGCGTCCGATTGCGTCTCAAGCCGATCGCGCGAAGAAACTTGCTCCGGGATGGAATCGGCCGACCGAGCGCCGCGCAAGCCGTCCGTCGACCTTTGTTTATCCAGATACTTTTCCGAAATCCAGCGGAATTCGCCCGAAGGCGGAGCGATCTTGTACCAGACTTGCGATTTGCCGGCGGCATCCTCTTTTGAATCCAGGATTTCCACCGCCTCGCCTTTGTGCATCCGCACCTGGATCACATCCCGCACGTTGCTCAACCGGCTGCCCACCCTGGAGGCGACTTCGTCTTCCTTGACCACGGCCAGGTTGTCGTCCTGCAATTTTAGCACACGGCCTGAGATCCAGGAAAAACTCCCTTCCGGCGGCTTGACGGCACACCAACCCTCGGCATCGCGCCGATACACTTCAACCATGTCGCCCTTCCGCAGTTTGTCGGTGGGATAGAAATCCAATCCCGGCCCGGAGCGAACTTCCACGTCATCGGCCGTCACGTAGGCCTTGTACGGAAACGCCTGCTCCCCTAGAGCCGTGGACGCAGCCAACATTATTAAACCAACAAAAAAAAACGGCAACCTGGGCATGGCAATGCCTCCCGGCAATAAAACTGGATTTTAAAACTTATACAACTCCGGGCGAACACACCCGGGGTTTATGAAACGATCAACCGTCAATTTGGAGAAGATGCCGCACGATGAGAATCACAGACCGCAACCTTGTACCGAAATCCGCCGGGCAGTTCAAGGGCAATTGATCTGCTATCTCGGTTTGCCGTTAGAGCTGATAATGGGTAAAATCGGGCCTTCATTGTTCTTCAATCCGATTTGCTCTCCATGTGGAGTGTGTCATGCCTCGTTACAATCCGGCCGTTATCGAACCCAAGTGGCAGAAGTTTTGGGAAGAAAATCGTACATTTAGCGCGCCTAAATTACCCAAAGGCCGCAAATTATATGTCCTGGATATGTTTCCTTACCCCAGCGGGGATGGGCTGCATGTGGGACATCCTGAAGGGTATACGGCCACCGACATCGTTTGCCGGTACAATCGCATGAAAGGCTCGAGCGTAATGCACCCCATGGGCTGGGACGCCTTTGGTCTGCCTGCCGAGCAGCACGCCAAAAAAACCGGCACTCATCCCCGACAAACTACGGAAAAGAATATTGACAACTTCCGTAGACAATTAAAAATGCTCGGTTTTTCCTACGATTGGGACCGTGAACTGGCCACTACCGACTTGGAGTATTTCCGCTGGACGCAATTTATTTTTCTAGTGTTGTTCGATACCTGGTTCGATGAAGCCCACGAGCGCGGCCGGCCGATTGCCGAATTGCCCATCCCCGCCGATATCGCCGACGAAGGCCAAGACGCCGTCGAGCGATACCGCGACGAGCACCGCCTGGCCTATCAACTCGAAGCCCCGGTGAATTGGTGTCCGGCCCTGGGCACGGTGCTGGCCAACGAGGAAGTTGTCGGCGGCGTTAGCGAGCGCGGCGGGCATCCGGTGGTGCGGATTCCGCTTCGCCAGTGGATGCTCCGCATAACCGCTTATGCCGACCGGCTGGAAAAAGACCTCGATTCGCTTGACTGGCCCCAGAGCATCAAACTTTTGCAGCGCAACTGGATCGGCCGGAGCACGGGTGCGGAAGTCGACTTTTTTATCGGCATCCTTACCGACGAAGATGGCAAGCCTGTTCAGAAGGAATATGAGGGCTGGCTGGTCGATCGAAAAATAGCCGGCTGGCCGCGAAAACCCGACGAAGAAGTACTTCGCATCTACACTACGCGGCCCGATACGCTTTTCGGGGCCACTTACATGGTCATCGCGCCGGAGCACCCGTTTGTCGAGCGGTTGACCAAGCCCGAGCAAGCCGCCGCCGTGCGCGAATACCGCGAACAATCGGCCCGTAAAAGCGATCTGGACCGCACCGATCTGGCCAAGGAAAAAACCGGCGTTTTTACCGGTTCTTACGCCATCAATCCCGTAAATGGCGAGGCGATTCCGATATGGGTGGCCGATTATGTGCTCATCAGCTACGGCACCGGGGCGATCATGGCCGTGCCCGCGCATGACACCCGGGATTTTGAATTCGCCAAAAAGTTCAATCTCCCCATTGTCGCCGTGGTAGATCCAGGCGATGCGGCCGACATTCCGCGCGATGATCTTTTGGCTGGTCGGGTGGCGTTCATTGCAGATGGCACAGTAATCAACTCCGGTCCATACAACGGTCTTTCCACGCCGGAATTTAAGAAGAAAATCGCCGAAGACCTGGCCGCAAAGGGTCTTGGCCTCAGCGCGGTCAATTACAAATTGCGCGATTGGCTGTTCAGCCGGCAGCATTTTTGGGGTGAGCCGTTTCCGATTTTGCATGAACTGGACGCCGATGGCAAACCAAACGGCCGCATCCGGGCGTTGGATGCAAAGGACCTGCCCTTGGATCTTCCGTTGAAAATGAGCTTCGACTCAAAGCACGACGAGCCAACCCCGCCGCTGGATAAGGCCCCGCACGATTGGCTCTATGTTACCCTTGGCGGCAAGCGCTACAAGCGCGAAACCAACACCATGCCGCAATGGGCCGGCTCGTGCTGGTACTATTTGCGCTTTCTCGATCCGAAAAACGCCAAGTCTCTGGTCGATCCGGAGATCGAAAAGGCCTGGATGCCGATCGATTTGTACGTGGGCGGGGCCGAGCACGCCGTTTTGCACCTGCTCTACGCCCGATTTTGGCACAAAGTGCTCTTTGACCGCGGCTACGTCAGCATGACGGAGCCGTTCCGAAAACTGGTCAACCAGGGAATGATACTGGGCGAAATGGAATTCACCGGTTATCAGACCGACTCGGGCCAGTGGGTAAGCGCAACCGAAGTTACAGACGACGCCGAAGGCAATCCAATCGTCAAAAAATCCGGCCAGCCGGTAAAAACAATCAAAGTCGCCGCCGAGGCCGTTGAAAAACAAGGCGAGGCGTTCATACTCAAAGCCGACGGAAAAATCCGCATCGACAGCCGGGCGTACAAGATGTCCAAAAGCCGCGGTAACGTGGTCAATCCCGACCAGGTGGTGGCGGAATACGGCGCCGACGCCTTGCGCCTGTACGAAATGTTCATGGGCCCTTTGGAGGCCGTCAAACCCTGGAGCATGGACGGCGTAAGCGGCGTGCGAAATTTCTTGGATCGTGCGTGGCGACTAATCATCGACGACCGGGCCGAAACGATGCAACTTAATCCGGCCGTGCGGGATGCCGCACCGACGGCCGAGCAAAACCGCATGTTGCACAAGACCGTCAAGGCCGTGACCAACGACTTGGAGCAGATGTCGTTCAACACGGCCATCGCCCGGATGATGGAATTCACGAATTTCTTCTTCAAAGAAGAAGTGCGGCCGAAACAGGCGATGGAACAGTTCGTGCTCCTGCTCTCGCCGTTCGCCCCGCATATTGCCGAGGAGCTTTGGCAGGCCCTGGGCAACAAAAACACACTGGCCTACCAGCCCTGGCCCGCGTTCGACGAGGCGATGCTCAAGCAGGACACCATCGAAGTGCCCGTGCAAGTAAACGGCAAACTCCGCGGCCGCATCCAAGCACCCGCCGATGCTGACAACGCCGCCTTGGAATTGCTCGCCCGCGCGGAGACGAAAGTCGCCGAGCATTTATCCGGCAAAAAAGTGCTCAAAGTCGTCATCGTGCCCGGAAAGATGGTAAATTTCGTGGTAAAGTAACTGCTTTCTGAACCAGGTATAGTTGATTTTGGAGCCATTTATATGCCCCTTCCAATTTTTATCTTCAAAGTCGCTCTCGCGGGCAGGAAAAGTATTTGGCGGAAGATCGCCGTCAAAGGCAACCAGACGCTCGATGATTTGCACGGAATGATATTCGACGCCTTCGATCGTTATGACGACCATCTTTATTCGTTCTTCTTCCCGTTGAAGGCGGGCAAAATCACGCCGCGAAAAATCCATGCCGAAAGCGTGGAATACACCAGTCCCAACACATTGGAATTCGGCGGAGACGACGGACAAAAAGACGCCAGCAAGGCAAAATTTAGCACGCTCAAGTTGAAAAAGAAACAGGTGTTTTATTATCTCTTCGACTTCGGCGACGAATGGTGGCATGAAATTACGGTCGAAGAAACAGACGCCAAAGAGGAAAAAGGAAAATATCCCAGGATCGTGGAGCAAAAAGGCAAGTCGCCGCCGCAGTATCCGGACTCTGAAGAAGAAGAGGAAGAAGAGGAAGAGGAAGAATAACACGGAAAAAAATTTCTCCTTGAAGAGAAGACGGTTAAAGAATGATTACCATTGCTCCCCAAAAAATCCGAATCGGTTGGATCGGCGCCGGCGTGATGGGCGCAAGCATGTGCGGGCATTTGATGCGCGCGGGCTTCGCCGCCACGGTTTTTAACCGCACCAAGGCCAAGGCGGAAAAACTTTTGTCGTTCGGGGCCCATTGGGCCGAAAGCCCAAAAGCCGTGGCCGAGGCGGCCGATGTCGTCTTTACCATCGTCGGATATCCAAGCGACGTGCGCAGCGTAATCCTCAGCCCGGACGGCGTGCTTGCGGGATGTTCTCGCGGCAAAATCATTGTCGATATGACCACAAGCCAACCGTCGCTGGCCGTTGAAATCGCACGGGCGGCGGCAAAGATCGGCGTTCATGCGGTCGATGCCCCGGTCACCGGCGGCGACGTCGGCGCACGCGAGGCGAAACTGTCGATCATGATCGGCGGCGAAAAAGAAGTGGTCGAGGCATTGACTCCTTGTTGGGAGGCGATGGGGAAAACTTATGTCCATCACGGCCCGCCCGGCGCCGGACAGCACGCCAAACTGGCCAACCAAATTCTAATTGCCGGAAACATGATCGGAATATGCGAAGGCCTGCTCTACGCCTACAAGGCCGGTCTGGATTTAGACAAGTTCCTGCAATCCACAAGTTCCGGCTCGGCCGGGAGTTGGGCGCTTGCAAATCTGGCCCCGCGGATCATCGCCAACAACTTCGCCCCAGGATTCTTCGTCGAACATTTTATCAAGGACATGGGCATCGTACTCGACGAATCCCGGCGCATGGAACTTTGCCTGCCGGGACTGGCCCTGGTCCACCAGTTGTATCTTTCGCTTAAAGCCAACGGTCACGGGCGCGACGGCACCCAGGCGCTGCATCTTGCCCTGTCGGCAATGTCGAACATCGACTGGATAAATCGCTGAGCGCCTGGATACTGCAATCCGCCGGTGTAAGCCGCCAGAACGTCATATTTTCACCTTCCAGGACAGTAACAAGGCATAAAACCGCAGAAAATGCGTTAAAATACGGTGTATAAATAAACTCTGCCGATCGTTCCGTTTGCAAAGGCATCCGAATTCCAAGCATAACCGCCGGTTATTATTATCCGAAATACGATTTAAAGCCTATGGAGTACTTTTTCGTTTGCCGACAAAACCCCAGTCTTTGGCTATTGCGATATAACTAAATAGGGGGAAGAATGTTTAATTCTGAATAGGTTAAAATAAAGTCTGTCCGTCAGAGCTTAATATTTGGCTCTCCAAAAATTGAAACTCCCCTGCGATTATCGAATACTGTGTAAACCCACCCACCACTAAGTTACCGGCATAGCTGCCGTTTTTAGTATTATCTCTCAGCACCCCTTCACCGGCAGCAAGCCACTCGGACCGCTTTGATGTTCCCCAAACGAAGTTTAACGTCACAAAAAATCCGCAAGATTGATTATACTCTTTATCAAAGCGCGACGGGCACCAACCAAAGGTTGGTCGGTCGCGGCTGTATGTGCAATTTAAAATTTGCAATTTGCAATTTGCAATTTGCAATCTTTTTTATCTTTGTCTTAACAATCGCACTGTCGGCGGCCAAGGGCGACGACTGGCCTCAATTCGGCGGCGACAGCACGCACAACCTGGCCTCCGAGGAAAAGAACCTGCCCGCCTGGTTCGAACCCGGCAAAAAACGCTCGGACGGCTCGGGCATCGACATGCAAACCACGAAAAACGTCAAGTGGGTCGCACGACTGGGCACCGAAAACTACTCCGGTCCGGTCATATCGGGCGGCAAAGTGTTTATCGGCACGAACGACGTCAATCTCAACGATCCGCGCTACAAGCCCACCGGCGGCGGCGTCCTGCTGTGCCTGGACGAAACCACCGGCAAATTGCTCTGGCGCCTGGTCGTTCCCAAACTGGAAACCGGCAAACGCAGCACCGACTTCGACAATATGACACTCGGCATTTGCTCCACGCCTTGCGTTGAGGGCAACCGGGTATACGTCGTCACCAACCGCAGCGAGGTGGTGTGCCTCGATATCGAAGGCCAAGCCAACGGCAACAACGGCCCTTTCCAAGACGAAAGGCGATATACCGGCGCGCTGAGCGATGCCGTGCCCGGCCAAATCCCCGGCGATGCCGACATCATCTGGCGCTACGACATGCTTTCGGAACTTTCCATTTTCCCCCACGACGCGGCCAGTTGCTCGGTTTTTGTGTACGGCGATCTGGTGTACGTGAGCACCGGCAACGGCGTGGACGACAAAAAAGCCCCCTTTCCCATGTCGCCCAGCCTTATCGCCTTGGAAAAGCACACCGGCCGGCTGGCGGCAAAAGACGACGAGATGATCGGCTCGCGCGTATTCCACGGACAGTGGTCTTCGCCTTCGCTGGGTCATGTGGACGATAAGGCCCTGGTCTTTTTCGGCGCGGGCGACGGCGTTTGTTACGCCTTCGAGGCCCTGCACGCCGCCACGCCCAAGCCCACATTTCTGCACAAAGTCTGGTCATTCGACTGCAATCCGCCGGAATATAGATACAAAGACGGCCAACCGGTCGACTATTGGACCGGCAGTAAACTGGAAAATAAAGATTTTATCGACGACGGCTCCTACGTCGGCCCCAGCGAAATTATCGGCACGCCGGTCTTTCATAACAACCGCGTTTACGTGGCGATCGGGCAGGATCCGCGACACGGACGGGGCAAAGGCATGGTCAGTTGCATCGATGCAACCAAGATCGGCGACGTGTCGCAAACCGCCAAAATCTGGTCTTACGACGGCATCGACCGCAGCATGTCCACACCTTCGGTCGCCTACGGCCTAGTGTTCATAGCCGACGCGGACGGCCACATTTATTGCCTCGATGCCGACACCGGCAAATGCTACTGGGTCCACGACGCCAAGGCGGATATCTGGAGTTCCACCCTGGCGGCCGACGGCAAGGTTTACATCGGCACCCGCAGAAGCCTGCTGGTGTTAGCCGCCGCGAAAGAGAAAAAAATATTAAGCGAAATCCGCCTCGGCTCGCAAATCCGCTCCACCCCCGCGGTCTCCGACGGCGTACTCTACATCGCCTCGCAGCAATATCTCTGGGCGGTGCAAAAAGATCCCAAAAATCCCGACCTGAAAGGCAAAGTCCTGGCCTCCGGCGATTCCAGGCCCGACGGTACAGTTAATCGTCCAAACAATAAATAATTACAGCGGAACAGGGAAAAGAGATGTGTCCCCTTTTAGCCTCTAAAATTTAACTCGGCGGTACACGTATACGGCCTTCAAGTCGCGATCGAAGTTTTCGATGGGCAGGAAAGAGTGCCAAAATATCTCGGGGCGAATTTTTTCGTCCCAATATACGTTTATTACCGTGTCGATCTTGTAAATCATTTCCAGGTTGTTGATTTTTTCCAACTCTTGTTCAATCCGCACTCTGAAAGGCCCGAACACGATTATGTAGTCGGGCGGAATCAGGTCGACGAAATGAACGGGCGGCAGCGCGGCAAATTGTCCCGTCCGCGGACGATCCAAATGCCAGGCATACGTCGCATGAGGCGCATGATACATCAACGGGGGTTCCTTGGATTGCGGCAATACCCAAATGCTCTGTCCATTGCCGACGTGATCGTTGATCCAATGCACGGCCTCGTCGATGGAAGTAGTACGTGGATTCCACAGTTCCTCGATAAATTCGACGGGCCTGGAACACCACAGATGTGATGAGAACGGGTAATTCAAAACATTGGTCCCAAAGATCAGAATCATAAACGGAAAAGCCACAAACCACTTATTTCTCGCCAGCGGCACGATGACCAAGGCCGACAAACCGATGAGCAACGGTATTAATGGAGCAAGGTAACGGACATCCGCCTGAGCGAGGGTTGTTAGTTTTACCGACTGAGGAGAAAAAATTGTAACGACGACGACATAACATATTACGGCCGCCATCCCGCGCAAAAGCCGGATATTCCGCGTCCAATAATACACAATCGGCGCCATAAGCACGACAATGCCCGCACAGAATTCGCAATTGTTCAGGTCGCGAAAATTCCACCAGAGCAACTGAAACTTATCAAGAATAAAATTTTCTCCGGGATCGTGTGCCGCCGCCTCGGCGCCAAATGGGTTGTATATCCACAAGGTCGCCAGAGCAATGAGTAATTGGGGACCGAGAAGCAACAGACACCGGCCAAGACTCCACTTTTGCTTATGTCTCTCGAATAGCAGGTAATCGCAGGCAATGGCGGCGTACAACGCGGCGTAGTATAAATACTGCGTCCATAACAATAAAACGGAAACCAGCATCAGACATAAGATGCCGCTTAAACGTTTGTTCCAATTCAGATACAAATAAACAATCGCCAGAGAGAGTAAAATTCCCAAGGAGTAATAACGGCACTGGCGGCAAAAAAGAAAAAAAGAAACGTTGCAAAGCAAGCCGATCGCAAAGGTATGCCGGGTAATATTTGTCAATCGACTTTGCGACATCCAGAACAACATCAACGCCACGCATAATAATCCGCAAACGGCAAAGGGCAGCCGCGGCCAAAAGGAACTCGTCCCATCGGTCCCCACGAACGGCGCGGCTAGATAATACGGCAAAGGAGGTTGATACCGGCCATGCAAATTCTTCAGGCAAGATCCGTTGCGAAACGCATATAAATTGTGATCGATCAAGGCCGACGTGTCCCCGGTGCGGGCAATTCCCCGGGCAAACAACGCCGTATCGGCTTCATCGCACCACAACGGATAATGCCCCAGGCGGAAGAAAAGGAGCCAGCCCGATAAGACAAGAACAACCATGCTCAAAATTAAAGAGGCCGAATTAAAAGGAATTAAAGCGGTCGGAAGTCCTTTTTGATTGCCGACGACTAGATTGTCGGTCGCAATCGTCGCGGCATGGCTATTGAGTCTCATGTAATGAATGTCGTATTAATTGTTTAGCCCGGGCACTTGTGCCCGGAGTTTTTTTCATTCCACACGACATTATTTGCCCGAGTATCAATAAACACTTTCACATCAAGACGATTTTCAAGAATAAAGCCTCCCCACTATTTTCCCCTTTCCCCAGCCTTTTCCCAAACCTATTGAGTGTCAGGTAATGAATGTCGCGTTTTCGCCTCGGAGCCGGGCCGTGCCGGGTGCGGAATTACCGAGGCGACACGCCCCGGCTCTGACTTTTCATGCAACATTCTTTTTCTGAGACTCAATAATCCTTATCCCCTAACCCCGCTTTTCCCGGCCATGGCTGCGCTGAGTATTGCGGCGGTGCTTTGGCGCATGACGCGGGGATCGACCGGTTCACCGGCCATCAGACAACGCCGCACCTCTTTTCCGGAGATGAACAGCGGTTTTTCGTCTTTGTGGTTTTCCATCAGATCGACCCGGCCGATCGACTCGTAATATGCGGCGAAACCCACGTTAAGCGGCTTAATCCGCAAATCGCCGGCCAGATGGTTGAAGATCTCCTGGGCGTCGAAATCGCCCCAGATCGGCTTGCCGTCGTGATAAGGCGCGTCGGCGTGTTTCCGCCCGATGATGATGTCGGTAAACCCGAAATTCTGCCGATAAATGCCGTGCATCACCGCTTCTTTAGGCCCGCCGTAAAACATTTTGATGTCCAGGCCCAGGAGAATGACGCGATCGGGCACGGATTCTCCGCGCGGTCCCCACAGCGCCGGATCGCTGTCGCCTTCGCCCAACATTCGTTGATCGATGAGCGCCTCGTAAGTCTTCATGCGCACTTCGGCGTGGACGTCGTCGCCCTTGGTCTCGCCGACAAGCGGATTCAGACACGCCCCGGCGTTGTGGCCGGCGCGGAGCAACGTCTCCAAACCGTAAACCAAGGCGTACTCGTGTGCGCGGTGCAATGGATTGCGGGTTTGAAAGGCCACGACCCGTTGCCAGCCTTTTTCGGCCAATAATTCGCGGACCTCGAGGGGCGAAAGCACGTACTTGCCGAACACCGGATGCTTGGGTTGCGGCAAAACCTCGATGCTTCCGCCCAGAAGGTGCGTTTTGTCGGCGTCGGCCTTAAGCACCATGTCCCCGCCCGGATGATCGGTCCGCTCGGTGAGATACACGCCGCGGAGGTAACGCATTTTATCCCAGGGAAAGACGTCGGTCACATCCAAGGCGGCCACGATGCGGCCGTCGGAATTCACCAGTGCGGCCTTTCGACCCGGCTTCAACTTTTTGGCCGACTCGGCCGTCAACGGCAGCGACAGCGGAATCGTCCAGGCGTATTTCCGGCCGTTGTGTTCTATCACCGATTCGTCCAGCACGCGGTTATACGCAGCCGAATCCATGGGCCCGGTCAATGGGCTTAAACCCCCGTCGCCGAAACGATAAACCGTGGATAGATCGGCGTCGGAAACGGGCACTTGCACAAACGTTTTGGCCCGGGCGAGAAAATCAAAAATAGCATCGGCAGGCACGGTACGGCAAACAGGCTCCGTCAATCCGCCATGCGGGGGCACTAGCGCGCTCATCGGCATTTCCTTTTCAGTTGTCAGTTATCAGTTATCAGTTTACGACGCTCAAGTTTCAGCCTCCAGCCTAAAGCCTAAAGCCTAATCAAGCTGACAGTATAAAAAGGATGGCTCGGATCCGCAACCGGTACATACGACTCGGCACAAGAAGACCACGTCGCTATTAGAGACAAACCAGCGAGTGAAATGATTTTTTATCGTCCGCGTCAATTCGGCGTATCAGAAAAAGAACGGCGCGAAAAAGTCAAAGCCGGAACGTGTCGCCCCGGCAATTCCGCACCCGAAATGGCCCGGCTCTGAGGAGAAATCTCGACACAAAAACTCTATCCCCTAATCCCTATCCCCTAATCCCTCATATATGATACATCTGCTCATCTTGTTCTTTTGCCCGTTCCAGTAGTTCCGCCAGAGAAATGTCTTGGAG
>JBEKGL010000043.1:0-14091 GCA_050012815.1 Thermoguttaceae bacterium | reverse complement strand
GTCTTACGGCCGTAGTGCGTCGGTTTGGTAGTTCCATATTCGCTAACCATTCTTTCCCATTCCCACACCGGGAAATGTGCGAACGAGGAGAACGATTGCAGCCACGGGCGCGGGGCTTAACCCCGCGGCCGCCGACTGCCTGTTTTTTTATCTATTACGCCTGCGCCAGGCTGCCCCGACCAGGCCAAGGGCGGCGATGGCCAACAATACAAAGGTGCTTGGTTCCGGGACGGGAGTCAATTCGCCGCCGGATGACGGGCCGCCGGACAGGGCATTGATAACCAGTGTGGACCCCGCACCGATGGTTAACGTACCTATCGTGACCGAGTCGGCAGTCGCTGTAGCCATGTTATTGCCTCCGACGACCACCGTATCGATGTCGCCACCTGTGACGGCCTTCAGAGACAGGGTGCCAATGGAATCCAAAGTAACGGTGGAACCTCCTGCGAGGGTAGTGGTGCCGTCAACAGTTAACGAACCATTATCAGTAACGTTAACGGTGCCGGACGTAGTTGCATTTCCTACATTTAGAGCCCCGGTGAGGGTCGCAGCCCCGTTAGTGAAGATATTTAACGAGGATCCGGCAATGAGCGTGGTATTGCCGGTAACTGTTAATGTGGCGACAGGAATGACTATGCCGCCGTCAGTAATGAACTTGGGACCGGGAGCTGTTACCAAGATACTGCCAACGTTAACGGTGCCGGGGGTAGTGGCGTTGCTGGTTCCATTTCCCACACTTAGAGCCCCGCCGACGGAAACAGTTCCGCCCTCACGGACGTTGAGAGTGCCATTTCCACCCCCTGGTTTAACAGTCAAATTGTTGTCAATCACAACGGTTGCATTGCCCTGGACATTAAGAATGCCGGCGCCAGCATTCCCACCTACAGACGCGTTACCGGAGGCGGCAGTCCAATCGCCTTGCAGGAAAGCATCGCCTGTGGTGATGTTTTGATTGGTGATATGCACCGAGGCATAGCCGCCGATGTTAGCGGTACCGATCCCGGGCCCGCTGCCCCCCCACCACTGCGGTGCCACATCGAATTGACCAACGATAACTGTTGGAGCATCAGTTGGATCGTCCATACCGATGTTAAGGAGGCCGCCGTAACTCCAAGCCGTGGCAACTGTCAAATCGCCAAAGGCCTGGCCGTCGGTAAAGGTCCAACCAGGGTCGTTTGGGTTACCGGCAGCGCCGATTACCTTTACCTGCGCGTGGTCGTTTATGTTCACAGTAGAAACCCCGACCACGCCCCCATTAGCGGCACCAGCATTAAGACTGGGGGATATTATCTTGGAATTGTCGTTAAGGGTTAGAGTACCAGTGGAAGAATTCCACATGCCTACGCTAATTCCGCCATAACCACCGTTAAGGACGGCGGAGTCATGGACAATCATAGTGGCGGTTCCCCCGCCCGATTCGCCAATATCAAGTTGCTGAGCGCCCGTGCCTCCGCCGGCAGCGGAGCTGACTGTCGTATTGTTGCCCCAAACGTTAATGGTGACGTTGGCGCCGCTGCCGGGGATAGCGTTATCACCGCCGCCGCCAATCTTGATAGAGCCGTTCCAGTTATCTCCAACGGTATTAAGACCAACGGTTGTCAAAAGGCCTGACCCTAATTCGCCGATGTTGATAGTCCCTGTCCCGCTACCGCCGGCGGCTAGATTAAGTGCCCCACCCGAAACGGATGCCCCGGCCTTGATGTCTGCGTTTGCCCCGCCGTCTACCGAAAATGAGCAAACGGGAGGGCTGGTGGTAAGGGAGGCAGCCGTAGCATTCACTACTGCACCGGCGTCAACTTGTAAAGTTGCACCGTTGCCAACGTAAACTCCGCCGGCATTCACTTGTACACCGGCCGCGACTACCGACGTTCCGCCGCTAGCACTAAACATGCCGTGGGTGCCGTCGCTTTGGAGGGTAACATTAGCGTTAACTTTCTTTACGCCAGCCCCAGACAGCTTCAGACTGACGCCGGGATTGATAGCGCCGATGGGATTGTTAAGACTGAACGTATTGACGATATCGCTGTTGGAAATACCACCGTTGAATGGCGTCACAGCACTATCCCAGTTGACGGTGATGGCGTTCAGATTGGGTACAGCAAGTGCATTAACAATACCAATCGTGCCGCCGTTCACGGTGATTGCGGCTGCCGGGCCGAGGGGAGCAAGGCTGCTGATGTTGAGTTGCCCAGTACCCTGACCGGAATTGACGGTGATCGGGCCGAGTGGGCCGTTGGCAGGATTGGTCAACATCACGGGACCATTGATATTTACAGGGTTACCACCTCCAAGCAAGCTTGCCACGGTGAGTGTGCCCGCCGGGCAGCCCAGGTTATAGCCTAAGGCCCCAGGGGTTAATACGCCGCCATACTTTACGCCGGCACCGCCCACAGTGGACCCAAGATTCAGGGTCGGATAGGCGACAAGGTTGATGGCTGTGACAAGATCGCTGGCTGACAAACCAATAGCGCCTGTCGATGCAGGGTTGATTTTACCGCTGGCCAGCGCGGCCGCTACCGTGGCGAAAGCGTTAGGATTTCCGTTTTCCCCGGATTCCAACGTGCCACATTGATTGATGAGGATCGTTCCCAAACCCGGTCCGGCGGGAATTGCAGGGATATTGGCAACGTTTAGTACGCCGCCGCTAAGCGATAGCCCTTTTAAGCCGGCATTGTTGCCCGCGAGAACCAAATATCCTCCGGTAGTGGCCGGATTTATGTCCAACACCGCCAATGGGACAGCGGGTCCGTTCATAAGGCCGGCATTAATCGTGGCGCTTGATCCAACGGCAACGGTAATGATCCCATGACCATCGATGTTCACGCCTGTGTTATCAAAAGCAATCTTACGGCCGCCATTGTTAAGGACCCACGTACTGGTGCCTGAAAAATCCATTTCGCCGACCGTGAAGGCGCCGACCGTGATGGTGGGCCCATCTAGATTATCGACGGTGATCGTGGATCCCATGGGGCCGCTCTGGATTGCAAATTGAGCTATTACCGTGGCGCCGTCCGGATAGGTAGTGTAAGCCGACCAGTTCCCTATACCATTGGGGTCATTTATTTTACCGTATGACCAATTGTTAGCCGAGCCTTGACCATCCCAAGGTTCCTGCGCCTGCACGCACTGCGCCCCCACTAACAACACGAGGGCGGCAAGAAACACGAGAGTACACATTTTGTTGCTCATACACACCTCCTTAAAGTAGAAGATTGGACAAGAAAAAATGCCTGTAAAAAAGAGTTTTCTAGAGTAGTCTTCGAGGGCTCATTGTAGTATTTTTATTATTAATGTCAACTATTGCGTTTGTATAATTTTTACCGAATATAACGAATATTCGCATATTGTTTACGAATATTAGTATATAAGGGCATGATAAATACCACTTTTGGAGGGTGTAACTCAATCCAGGGAACAATTTTATGGATAGTATTTGGACTAGAATACTAGAGCCTGATATCAGGCCTTGAGGAAAAAAAACCGACGCAAACGGTCTTACGGCCGTAGTGCGTCGGTTTGGTAGTTCCATATTAGCTAATCATTCTTTCCCATTCCCACACCGGGAAATGTGCGAACGAGGAGAACGATTGCAGCCACGGGCGCGGGGCTTAACCCCGCGGCCGCCGACTGCTTGTTTTTTATCTATTACGCCTGCGCCAAGCTGCCCCGACCAGGCCAAGGGCGGCGATGGCCAACAATACAAAGGTGCTTGGTTCCGGGACGGGAGTCAATTCGCCGCCGGATGACGGGCCGCCGGACAGGGCTTTGATAACCAGTGTGGACCCCGCACCGATGGTTAACGTATCCACGCTGACTGAATTGGCACTGACCGTGCTTGCAACGATGCCGTCGCCGATTCCTAGCGAGCCGGCGCCGGAGATAGCCGCCAAAGCGGAGGTTCCGGGGGTATTGATTTGCACCGTGCCTCCAGTAATGGCGGTTGCGCCGGTATAGGTCAAAGCGCCTGTAAGCGTCAAAATACCACCGCTCGCCTTGGCAAGACCGCCGCCGATTGAAGCGGGATCTTCGGCCAGGGCCTTGGTGATAGTGACGTTGTTGCCTTGCGTATCGAAGTTGGCCCCGCCGGCCTGGACCAGGATCGCGGACTTTATAAAGTCGGTGCTGCCGGCAGTCGCATCTACCCAGCCGCCGTTAAGCTTAAGGGCGCCCAGGACGTCGATTCCTCCGGCTACGCCCGTGCCGTCGTTGGTGATCTGAGGCACGTAGATTGCCCCGGCGTTAAGATTTAAGTTACCGGCGACCAATATCGCTTTGGTGCTGGAGTTCTTGATATCGTTCCAGGGCCCGCCGGACGCGCCCACGGTAAAGTTGCCGCCAACCGTCAACTGGCCTGTGCCGGAAACGGTTATGAATCCGCCGGAGTGTAGCGTGGTGCCCACGGTTACATCGCCGGTGGTGGAGACCTTGGCATCGCCGGAGATGTTTAATTGATGGGTCTGCCAACCCCAGTAATCATTTGAGGCGCCTGACGATACCTGGATCCCAGCGGCAGTCAACTTCGCATTATCAGTAACGTTGACGTAGCCTTCGGAGAAATCATACTGGCCGAGGATAAGCTGGCCGCCAATCGTTACCTGCGCGTCGGTGTTGAGAGTGAGGTTGCCAATGGCCTTAGCCCATCGGCCTACATAGAAGTCGCCGATAGTGACCACTTTTGCCTGGTCGGTGACGGTGAAGTTGGTAACGGAACTGCACCAATTGTCTTCCATGCTGATGGTTCCGGCTTTCAATGCCACGCGATCGCCGCCGCTGCCTCCGATGGTGATGTTGGTTGTAGTAGCTGTTGAAAGCCAATTAGGGGTAGCCGCATACCAAAACCCCCAACGGTTGGTATTTAAAGTGCCGGTAACTGTTACGGTCGCGTTGTCGTTGACAGTTAGGGTGCCGTTGCTGTTAGAACCCACATATACATTCGTAGCCGTTAGTGAAGAATTGTTGTAGAGGTTTAGGGTGCCCCCGGTGCCTGTAACACGGGGATCGGAGTTCGCACCCACCCAAATATCAGTCACTTTTAACTGACCGGAATTATAGACATTTGCGGTGCCAACGGCGGAATTCCATCTGGCAAGATATAAAGTTGTGGTTGATACGACCGCGGAATCGTAAACGTTGAGTACACCGATTCCAGTGCTCCAATCGCCTATTTGGATTTCATCCCAACCGCCCGAAGTAGTCAGGGTCGAAATGCCGCGGACGTTAATGGTGCCGGTATTGGTGCCGCCACCCACATAGAGGCTGGACACCTTGGCAGTCACGCTATCGGTGGAAGTGAGCCCGATGTTGAGGGTGCCGTTGCCTCCACTCTCGCTCATGGCCATATTCATTTCGTAACCGGTCGTTAATTTCGCGCTGCCCGACAGATTGACGATGCTGTTGCCGTTGATAGTAGTAAAACCGGTGGTGGGATACGTGCTGGTGCTGGCATTGAAAGAAGTGGTGGTCAGGGTCGATAGGGTTCCGGTCACGTTGACAATGGAGGAGCCTTGTATCGTGGTATTGCCGTTAACCACGGTGGTGTCGCCGCTGAGTTTCAGCGTGCCGCCGCCCACGCCGGTTATGGTCAGGCTCGTGCCGTCCGCCACTGAAACGGGCGCGCTGATCTCGGCGGCCACTAGCTCAGTAGTACCCAAAGAATCCGTCACGGGAGTGACTGAAATTGTCGAGGTGCCCGCGCTATTCTTCAAGTTTAGGGTGGTGCTGCCTTGAACAAGCCAGCTACCGGGTGTCGTGGCGACCCAGTCATTGAAAGACAGATTCCCGATCAATTGTCCGTCTCTACCGGCATCGACGTTGACAGTGATGATGGCGCCATCTGCAAGGTCTCCCGTAAAGTAAGCGGTGAAACCGTCGCCATCGGCGACTGTTTCGCTAGTCCAGTTGGCTGGAGTACTCCAATCGCCGGTCGATGTCACAGTGGATAACCAATAACCGTCCGCCGCCCAAACGCATTGTGCGCTTGCAAAGATAACGACGGTGACCGCGATAACAAGAACACACATTTTGTTGCTCATACACACCTCCTCAAAGTAGTTGATTGAACCAGGGAAATTGCACATTAAAAGAGGATTTCCTAGAGTGATCTACGAGGTCTTATTATAGTAATTTTTGCAAAAACGTCAACTATTGCGTTTGTATTGTTTTTACCGAATATAACCAATATTCTCATATTGTTTGCGAATATTATTATATAAGGTATAATAAATACGCCTTTCGGCGGGTGTAACTCGAGCAAGGGAATAATGTTATGGATAATAGTATTTGGACTAGAATACTAGAGCCTGATATCATGCCTTTTGTGGTCGTCATCGTGGTGGTTATCGCGGTAACCGTCACCGGGGCGAGCATCAAGATTACGAAGATGTTGATCACCCATCACGAACGCATTGCCCTGATCCAACAGGGAATTCACCCGGACTATCCCCCCGAGAAGGAAGAAGAAAAACAAAATCCTTAAGAGTGGAATACCATGGATAAAACCTTTTGGCTTCGATTGCTACAGCCTGACGTAGTGGTTTTTCTCGTCCCGATCGTGGCCATTATCTCGGTGGCGATCGTCAAAATTGTGAAGATGGTTCATGCGCATAACGAACGCATAACCATGATCCAACATGGCATGCACCCGGACTACCCGCCGGATAATAAGGATGAAGGATGAAAAAAAGCGGACAGTGAATAGGGGGCTGCAATGGAATCAGCGTCAACACACGAACTGCACGTGGTTACCGGGGCATTCGGTTTTTCAGGGAAATATATCGCTCGGCGCCTGCTGGATGCCGGGCATCTGGTCCGCACGTTGACCAACTCCATGGGGCGGCGCAATCCGTTCGGCAGCGCCGTGGAGGTTCGCCCCTTGGATTTCGAGCACGAGGATCGACTTGCCGAGGGCCTGCGCGGGGCGAAGGTTTTGTACAATACTTATTGGGTGCGGTTCAATTACGCCGATTTTCAGCGCACCACGGCGGTGGAGAATACGCTTACGCTTTTTCGCGCGGCCAAAAAGGCCGGCGTTTCCCGCGTGGTGCACGTGAGCATCACTAACCCTTCGGAAGATTCCAAGCTGGAGTATTTTCGCGGCAAGGCCCAACTCGAGCGGGCGCTGATCGAATCGGGACTGTCATACTCCATACTGCGGCCGGCGGTGCTTTTCGGCCGGGAAGATATTCTCATCAACAACATCGCTTGGACGCTGCGAAAGTTTCCGGTGTTTTTTATTTTCGGCAATGGCAAGTATCATTTGCAGCCCATATATGTCGACGACCTGGCGAAGTTGGCGGTCGAACAAGGCCGGTGTGATGAAAATAAGGTCGTCAACGCCATCGGTCCCGAGACGTTTACCTATCGCCAGTTGGTGCGAACTCTGGCCGGGATACTGGGCAAGCGCCGGTTGTTCGTTTCGGTGCCGCCGGGCATCGGATATTTGGGCGGGAGCGTAATCGGCTGGTTTTTACGCGACAAGATGTTCACCCGGGAAGAGATCGAAGGTTTGATGGCCGACTTGTTACATGTTGATGCACCGGCGGCGGGTGAAACCAAACTTACCGATTGGGCCCGGCAACATGCCGACCAGTTGGGCATGCGCTACGCCAGCGAAATGGCCCGACGGCGAAATCGCAGCGAAGCATACGAGCGGCTGTGATAAAGAGTTTTCAGTTATCAGTTTTTCACCGTCCGCCTTCTTTTGTCCGGCCTCCGGTCTATATTCTCCACCTAGCCCTTGATTTTAAGCAATTCGGCTTCCGCGGCGGCGAGTTGATTTTCCAGATTTTTCAGTTCCGCCGGATCGTCCAGTTGCTTTTTGGTCCCGGCAATCTGTTGGCGCAGATTTTGGATCCGCTGATGGAGGGTATCGATTTTCTTTTTGATTTTTTTGTCCATGATCGGATGGCGGACTGGTGTTGGACAACAATTTGGCCAATAAACAGCGCGACCAATGGTCGCGGCTTTACAACGGATTTATGGCGCGACCAATGGTCGCGGCTTTACAACTCCCCACTGCTCACTATACGCTATTCCATGGGCGGGCGGTTAATTGCCGCACTGATGGTTTTATGGGGCACTATGACGGGAACGGGCTGGACGTCGAAGTTTATGCCGGCCAAGGTTTTACACGACATTGGTATCGTATCTTTAGGCACTTGTCCGGTTAAGTTCAAGGGCTGTGCGCCGAAGGTTTGTATTATTTTGTGGATTTTCGGATCGATCTCGATTTTGCCGTCGGTCCGGGGCATGCCCACCGAATCAAAACTACCCACGGTAACGATACTGGCGTTTCGATCGTGGAATTCGTAGGCTTCGTAACCTTTCATCCGCAGGGCCTCGGTCAGTTGATGGGCCTTCATGGCCGCATCGGCCAGGTCGCCGTTGAAATGTTTTTCGCCCCGTTCAATGGCTTCGATTTCATTTTGCTTGATAATGACTTGTCCCTTGAAGGCGGCCACTTGAACGCTGTACTTGCCCGGACAATCCAACAGGCTATGTGGAACATTTTTGTTCATCTCGATCACCAGGGGGTCCAGGCCGCCTGGAACAAAATAATCTTTCGGCAAAAGCGGATTGGTGGCTATAAAGGCATGGGCCATGGGCCCTTTTTCCTTGTTCGGACTGCCGATCATGGCCTGTATGGCCCTTAGCGCGGCCAAGGACTGATAAGTTTCCTTGTTTTTTTTGGCATCCAGACACTGGGGGACGTCGTACTGGAGTTTTTTCAAAACCTTTTGGGCTTCCGCGTCGTCGACGGCGGAATAATCGCCCACCAAAACCGCCACCTCGGAAATCTTTGAAATATTTTTATAGTAACGCGTTTTTACGGGCTCGCCGTAACGATCGACTTTTAGGCCTTTGGCGTCGCCGAACTCGAACTGTTTTTCGTGGATATAGGCGGGCAATTTGTACCTTTTTCGCAGTTCGTAAACCAGTTCCCGGGCTTGTTTTTCCGCCCCCTCGCCGGAAAAACTGCAAGCCATGATCATCCACGGGCCGTTATTCTCGGTAAGAGTGTATGTTTTGTCCGGCTCGGCCTCGACTTGTTTGAGCGAAACCAGATTTGTCCAAGGCGGGGCGGCCTGAATCTTCGCACAACAACATCCGGCCAGAAGCGATCCGAAAACAATGAGCCGGAACGTCCTTTTTCCGCTCATAATGTACTCCTCCTATTTATGAATATAGACAAGTAGGCGGGGCGGGAGTGTAGCAAATGATTTCCAAAAATACCAGGGCGATTGTAAAGCTATAAGCTAGGCAAAGTTAGTTACAACTTCGGAATAACATACAAACCAGTGATGTTAATGCAGGCTAAATGTACAAATTGGCACATATGCGCAGAAGTTGAATGGTTTATGTCTATTAAGCATTTCCGCCCGACGTGTCGATCTATAACGATTGGGACGTGTCGATCCATGAAAATTAACCCTGGTTCCCACGCTCTTATTTTAACCCTGGTTCCCATGCTCTGCGTGGGAACTGAAAAGGGTGACGGAAACGGTATTTGCTATTTTCCAGACGGTTGGTAGTATCCGATCCATGGCACGACTGTTCCCAGAAGTGCGTGGACACGATTGCATTGACAGGAGGTTTGCCATGAACGCAAAAAAAGTCCTTTTAATATGTGTCGTTTTGGCGGTTTTGTCTTCTGTGTGCCCTCCGCTCCAAGCCGGAGGGGTAAGCGTTGGCATCGGTCTAGGCGTCCCTTACTATCATCCACACCCGTACCCGTATTACTATCCATATCCTTATCCCTATCCATATCGCGTGTATGTGGCCCCGCCCCCGGTTTATGTGGCGCCGGCGCCGGCCCGGGTATACTACCAACAAGCGCCGGTGTACGCACAACCTGTATACGCGCAACCGACTACTGTTAACACGCAGCCTCCTGTATACGCGCAACCGACTACTGTTAATACGCAGCCACAGACATACGCGCCCCCGCCCCCGGCCGCTGCGAATTAATGGTTTGACCCGGTCGCTTTTGCCGGGCAAAAATTAATGGTTTAGCCCGGGCCCTTGTGCGCGGAGATAATCGTTCAGGGCCGCGTTAGGGTCGGGGATTGCGGCGGTCAAGCGTTCGTAAAAGGCAACTGGTACGCCGTCGCGCCGCAGGTCGGAAACATAAGCCCGGAGCACGTCGGAATATTCCTGACGCGATTCCAGCAAAAAGTAGACCCACGCCCAGGACTCGGCATAGTCGTTTAGCGACATATCTTTTGCCGGATCGAGTTGTTCCAATCGTTTTAAATCCGCCTTCCAATGTTCGCGCTGGAGCCGTTCGGCCAGCAGATTCATGAGGGGGCGGTTCAGTCCCCGCTCGCTTCGTGGCGCTTCGTAAAACTTGGCCAGTCCCTCGTCGAGCCAAAGCGGCACGTTCGGCACGATCGAATGTAGATAACCGTGCGTGATCTCGTGGCGGAGATCCTCGGCAACGCGGTCGCCCCACTGGGCATAGACCGAAAGTTTCGTGTCGGTTTCCAGGAAAAACGCCCGGCGATCGGGGAAATCGGGGTGGTAAATTTTCATGAAACCCTTGAAGCGGTCGACGTTTTCAAACAGGTACACGTGGATCGGCTCGTCGGAGTTGGGTAGTCCCAGACGCCTGTTCAAATCCACTCGCTGTGCGACCAGTTCGTCCAAAAGCCGATGGTGCGGAGGCAAGATGAAATCGCTGTGGATGGTAAGTTGCTCGCGAACCACGGTGTTTTGATCGGGCAGCACCAGCCGGCCGGCCAAAGGCGTACGACACCCGGCCGCCATAACAAGGCAGAAAACCAAGATTGCAGACAAGCTGTTTCGCATAGTGAAAATTTATTTATTGAATGTCATGATAATAATGTCGTATTCTTCGTTTAGCCCGGGAGCTTGCTCCCGGAGTATTTTTGCCTCAAATGCAAGTGTATATCCCGACATTTTTACCCGACATTCAATCACCCCGAGTGAACACGCCCGGACGAAGTCTGGATTTGCCTCGCGTTTTGTCTGCCGCGTATTCGCGGCGGTGTAAATCGTACTCCCAGGAAAATTCCTCGGAGGTGTAACGCAGTCGAGTCGAATCGGCGTTGCCCAGCGTTGTATCGGCGAATTTCGGCCACCAAGCAGCGATGCCATATCGCTTTTCGACCAGATATCGGCCGGCGGCCCCGAATCGGTTCCGCAGCATCGGGTCGGCCGCCAGGCGTGCGACCGCCTCGGCCCATTGTTGCGGCGTGGATGCCAAAAATCCGGTTTCGCCGTGAACGACCATCTCGCGATGAACTCCGACCGGATTAGCCACCACGGGCAAGCCGGCCGCCATGTATTGCAACACCTTCAGGCCGCATTTGCCTAGACTCCATGAATCGTCCGGCATCCAGGCCACGCCGATGTCGCCACGCGTCAGGTCCGCCGCTTCGGTTGCTATCGACCAAGGCGCCAAGACCACGCGCAGGCCGGGAAAATCGGCCGACCGGTCGCAAATCTGCCGAAATTCCATGCTACCCATACGCTGAGCAACGGCTTTTAATTCTTCCGCGGCCATGCCCAGCGTTTGTAAAGTGCTTTGCTGGCCAATCCAGACAAGCCTTGCATCGGCGCCGACTCGACGATGGAATGCGGGGTTATATCTGCTAGCGTCGATGCAAGTTGGGATGACGCGCACCCGGTCCGGACCGATTAAAGTAGCAGTGACCAGCCCAAGATAATTGTTGCCCGCGACGACCAGGTCCGCTTTGGACGCGGTAGCTCGATATTTGGCCGATCGCGACCGGCTTATGGAACCTTTGCTGCTATTGCTGTCGCGTTGAAAAACCGCGTCGTCGACATCGAATATCAGGCGTTTCGACCAGCGCCGCAGCAGCAATAACTGCCAAAGCGGCAGGAGTTTTCTTTGCAGGATGACCACGTCGGCCGATTTTGCCTTACGTAAATTGCCGATTCTGTCCAAAATTCCTTTCTGGAACCGCACGACTTCCAGGCCGACTCCCAGATCGGCCATCGCTTCGGCAAAGGCCTCGATCCGATACCGGCAGCAAACCTCGTTTGCGCCTTCAATTAGGGCTAAGACTTTCATAGATGCGGATCATAACAAAATAGGCTTAGCGGCAAAATATGTATTGAAACGGACACATCTATTGATTGACAAATTGGGGTATATGGGTTAGTTTATGGGCCAACTTCAAGAAGAAAAATGATTAAAAGCCATTTGAATCGACTGACTGATAGAATGGCCCTCGGGTTGGATCAGACTTATGAATGAGCCGATGAGTAAGGTATAATAAGAATAGTTGATTTAGGTCCATTACTGCCACTCTACGCAGGATAAGAAAATGAAGAATACTATTGATTTCACGGCGTTGGTGGAGCGCGAAGGCGATGGGTACGTGGCCCTGTGTCCGGAATTTGACGTTGCCAGTCAAGGTAATACCGTGGAAGAAGCTCGCAGCAACCTTGCAGAGGCGGTTTCCTTGTTCTTGGAAACGGCAGATCCATCTGAAATCAAGAGCCGACAACATTCCGAGATTTTCGTGACGCGGGTGGAGGTGTCGGTTGGCTAAATTGGGTGTCTGGTCCGGCCAGGAAGTCTGCCGGATTCTGGAACAACACGGTTTCATCGAGGTTCGACGCCGCGGCAGCCATATAGCAATGCAGAAACGGTTGCCGGACACCACAATTACAGTGCCAGTGCCCAATCATCACGAATTACGACTTGGAACTCTCCGCTCAATCATTCGCCAATCGGAACTGCCTCGAATGCTATTTGAAAAGTAGAATCTCAAGGGAATTGGCAAATCCAACAGGCAAAACAACTCGGGCTGTTGCACACGATACGCCATGAAGGTCGGCCCCATGGCGATAGACGGTATGAGCGCGTTGTCGCATTTTGACGGTCAAATACTCATTCGGTTAAGAAAATGAAAAAGGCACTCCGGCTCATCGCGGCATTTATCTTAGGTGTCATAGCGACGCTCGCTGCGCAATATGTCTGCTTCTGTTTTCATGTGCCAATCCGCATCTTTCCTCCAACGGCTGTTATTGCTCCTAAGTCGGTCTCTCTAAATGCTGGCAAGATGATTCTTGTGAAGACAAAGAGTGGCGCAGCAGCACTCATCAACTTAACCTCCTATGGCGACTATGAGTCAGAATCTACCTACCGATGGCGCTTTCGATCACGAACTGGGGTCGAGACAAAAGGCGCGGGCAGCGTGAAGGAGAAAGATAGCAGGGGCCCGCCCGTTGTCGCTGGTGGCATTAGGCTGGGATGGTCCTACGGGTCCAAGACAAATTGCTGGTTGTACTACTTCGAGCAGGATATGACCGTTCAATTGCTGCCAGATACGACCTTCGACACGGAAGACCTGAAATAGCGGTTTCGCATGAGCAATTTGGCTAGCTTTGCTTACCACTTGTGCCAAAGCAGCCTTCCGACCAAGAGTTACCAATCCCGCCGCAGACGGTGATTCATTGACGCTTACGTATGAGGGGGAGGAAAAGGGATAAGTCCAATTATTGACAAAAATTACGACTTGAATCCACTTTTCAACTTCGTGGCAGACCAGGGAGACACAAATAACTGGACTTATCCCCTTCCCTTTTTTCGCCCGCAGTTTTTCGCCTCCATTACTTCGTCCAATCCTCGACTTTCAATCCCGGGACTTTGGTAAAATCCGCCAGGTTGCGGGAAAGAAGTGTCGCGCCGCGAGACAAAACAATCGCGGCAACATTTTGGTTGCTATTTTTGTTTACGAGGTGACTTGCTGGAAGAGAGCGCTTGCCGATAATTCCTGCCTAGCTTCATGGCTTGTTCATATACTGGATCTTTCTCGAATGTGCCCGTGATTCGTTCCCACCAAGGTTTTCCAGGCTCCACGGTTTCAACCCTGTTTTTCAGCTTGGTCAATTCTTTCTCCAGTATGGCAACTCGCTTTTCGAGTTCTGTCGGGCTCATTTTAGGCTCCTAATTGACTATGCCGAGAGTGCATCGAATAGGGATGCAGCTAGTATTGGCAAACTGGGTAAGTGTGTCAATACAAGTTTTACCAAAACTAGCTGCGTCCCCGTTTCAAGATCATGGCATCGAGTTCGGCCTTTAGGCGGGGGATGATTTCT